>NZ_DGYR01000006.1:56914-124281 GCF_002398425.1 Kocuria sp. UBA5001 | reverse complement strand
GCCGTGGACGAGGTGCTCTCCGAGCAGGACGTGCGGATCCTGCAGATGGCCGTGGACTCCGGGCGCGCCCTGGTGCTCGCGTTCAACAAGTGGGACACCCTGGACGACGAGCGCCGGTTCTACCTGGAACGCGAGATCGAACGGGATCTGGCCCACGTGTCCTGGGCGCCGCGCGTAAACCTCTCGGCCAAGACCGGGTGGCACAAGGACAAGCTCGTCCCTGCGCTGCACACGTCCCTGGAATCGTGGGACCGCCGCATCCCCACCGGGCGCCTCAACGCTTTCCTGGGGGAGATCGTGGCCGCGCACCCGCACCCCGTGCGCGGCGGCAAGCAGCCCCGCATCCTCTTCGGCACGCAGGTCTCCTCCCGCCCGCCGAAGTTCGTGCTGTTCACCACCGGCTTCCTGGACCCCGGCTACCGCCGGTTCATCCAGCGCCGCATCCGCGAGACCTTCGGCTTCGAGGGCACCCCGCTGGAGGTCAGCATGCGCGTGAGGGAGAAGCGCCAGCGCAAGCGCTGAGTGGTTGCCCCTACTGGCTCGGTTTCCATGCGGCGCGGGCGGCTCGCGAGTCGCCTGCGCCGATGTGAAATTCGGGCAGGGTTGGGGTAATGTAACTCGGGTGTTCGGGGCCGGAAGCGGCGTCGAACACGGTCGCGGGATGTGGCGCAGCTTGGTAGCGCACTTGACTGGGGGTCAAGGGGTCGCAGGTTCAAATCCTGTCATCCCGACAGAAAAGCCCAGGTGAGAGTAAATTTCTCACCTGGGCTTCGTCGTTTCTGGTGTCCTTTTCGGAGGGGTTTATGAAAACATCCGACCGCGGATGTTGACACCTTCCGGGACGCTTCGATTGCGGCCGTTGTGACGAGCCGGGACCTGGAGCCCGTTTTGGGCTGCGATCGGCAGCCTTTTCATCGCCGAGGGGCCGTCGCTAGACCGGACGATGCGGGGCTCTCATGCTCGGGGTACTTGTGTCCGTCGAGGAACGCGTTGGCGCGTGCGGCGGCGTCGGCGAGGTGCCTGGTGCCGGGGTGGAGGTAGCCGCGGGTCGTCTCGATTGATTTGTGTCCAAGGATGCCGTGGAGGACATGGAGCGGGATGCCAGCGTCTGCGAGCCAGGTCGCTCCGGTGTGGCGGAGTCCGTGCCCGGTGAGGCTGGGTAGCTCAAGCTCGGTGACAAGCTGATCCCACTTCGTCGCATCCCGCACACACGCTGTGGTGAGCACCCCACCGCGGGGACCGGTCAGGAGCCGCTCGTCGGGTTCACGTTCGTGCCTGAGTCGCTCCAGTACGGGTTTGAGGGCTTGGGAGCCTGACCCGGTTTCCCGGACGGTTGATGGTGGTTGATTCAAGCCGCCGTGGCAGCGGGGGCGTGAAGGGTTTCGAACTCGTGGGGTGACAGCATCCCGATCCCGCAGTGTCGCCGGCGGGGGTTGGACCAGCCCTCGATCCACTCGAACATCGCCGTCGCGAGGACCTGTTTCGACGGCCACGACCGCCGGTCCAACAGCTCGCGCTGCATGGACGACCAGAACGACTCCATCGCCGCGTTGTCCTGGCTCGAGGCGACCCAGCCCATCGACCCGAGCAGCCCGGCCTGGCGGAGTCGGTGCCCGAACAGCCAGCTCGTGTACTGACTGCCCCTGTCCGGGTGAACGATCGTCCCGGGCGGTGGACGGCGCTGCCAACGGGCCATCTGCAACGCGTCGACGACGAGTTCGGTCCGGATGTGGTCCGCGATCGCCCATCCGAGGATCCTCCTGCTCCAGGCATCAATCACCGCGCAGCAGTAGACCCAGCCGTGCGCGGCGCGGTGTTGCGTGATGTCTGTGAACCACAGCCGGTCCGGACCCTCGGCATGGAACTGGCGCTGCACCAGATCGTCATGCGTGGCCGGCAAGGGGAGGTGACCGCCTTTGCGGGGATGGCACACGCCCTGCAGCCCGTCAGCACGCATCAACCGGGCCACGCGTTTGCGACCACACCGAACACCCAGCCCGAGCCGCAGCTCGGCATGGACCCGCAGGGCTCCGTAGGTTCCACGCGACTGGCGGTGGACCTTGCGGATCGTGACCATCAGTTCGCGGTCGGCCATCGTCCTGCGGCTAGCGGGCCGGTCGCGCCACTCGTAGAACCCGGACCGTGACACCTTCAACACCCGGCGCGCCACCGCCACGGGAAACCCCGCCTCGGCCAGCTCCTCGACGCACCGGAACCCTGTTTTTGGGAGGACGTTCTCCCTCGCGAAATAGGCGCTGGCGCGTTTCAGGATCTCGACTTCCATCTCCAGCACCCGGTTCTTGCGCCGCAACTCGGCCAGCTCTCGGCGCTCATCGCTGGTCAAGCCCTCGACCACGCCAGCACCGATTGCTTCTTCCCGTCGCCACCGAGGCAGACATGACTCGCTGATCCCCAGATTCTTCGCGACCTGGGCAACCGGCTCGCCCTGGTCGACCAGCTCAAGAGCACGACGCCGGAACTGCGGCGACTTCGCAACAGGCATCACGGACTCCTTCCCTGAGGTCATCATCACCTCAGAATCAGTGTCCGAAGAACCGGGCCAGGCTCCGGGAGCAGAAGCTCGCCGTGGCGGACGCTCAAACGTGGGACAGCGCGAACGTGGTGGACCATGAGGTGGCCCGAGACGGGAACCTGGCCACCAGCCGCTCACCCGATGATCTCTTCCCTCTGTTCCGCCGCGGGAGTACTGTCTAGCCCACCGACGCCGGAAACTGCTCGTGAGCAGCCCGGTACGCCATATGACGCAGGCGGGGCTGACTAGCAGCTCGACACCCGGCACCTCGGTACCCGCAAACCTCCTGGAGGTAGGTAGCACATGAGACGAGCAATGGTCATTGTGGTCCTGGCCGGCGCAGCTGCCGGCGGGGTCGTCGCCCGCCGCGCTGTTCAATCGACGCCCGAATCCGCCGGCGAGGAGTCCACGGGGCGCTGGCACAGCGTCACGCTCAACCGCAGCCAGGATGAGGTCATGCCGAACGGGCAGATGCCCGGTCCGTTGGCGGAATTGGGCGACCTCGTCGAGGTCCAGGTCCGGCCGGCCCCTGGCGGAAAGGGCACCGAGCTCGCCGCCCGGCTGCGGGTGCCCGAGCCGACCGGCCCGCGTGCAGCGCGGGCCCGGGTTAGCGGCCACGATCCGCGCCAGCAGGTCCGGTCGGCGTTGCGCCAGTCCAAGCAGCTCGTCGAGGTCGGGGAGGTTCTGCGGGTGGATCCCACTCCGCACGGCCGCCGTACGCCGACCCCGACCGGCAAGTTCATCGACGTCGTCACCCGGCGCGCCGGCGGGGAGGGAGTGCTGTGAAGGCGCTGTGCTGGACCGGCGTCAACAAGACGTCAGTGGAGACCGTCGAGGACCCGAAGATCCTCAACGACCACGACATCATCGTCAAGGTGCGACTTAGCACCACCTGCGGCTCAGACCTGCACCTGCTCGCCGGGTACATCCCGTCGATGCGCGCCGGTGATGTGCTCGGCCACGAGTTCATGGGCGAGGTCGCCGAGGTCGGCAAGGACGTCCGCAACCACAAGGTCGGCGACCGCGTCACCGTCTGCTCGTTCATCGCCTGCGGGGAGTGCTGGTACTGCTCCCAGAAGTTGTACTCACTGTGCGACAACGGAAACCCCAACCCGGACCTGAGTGAGGGGATGTGGGGCAGCGCCATCGGCGGCTGCTTCGCCTACAGCCACATGCTGGGCGGTTTCGCCGGCAGCCACGCCGAGTACGTACGGGTCCCCTATGCCGACCAGGGTGCGTTCGCAGTACCGGACGGGGTGTCGGACCTGGCGGCCCTGTTCGCCTCCGATGCCGCCCCGACCGGTTGGACCGGCGCCGACGGCGCCGGCATCACCCCGGGCGACACGGTCGCGGTGTGGGGCGCCGGCGGGGTCGGACAGATGGCCGCCCGCGGCGCGATGCTGATGGGCGCCGAGCAGGTCATCGTCATCGACCGGCTCCCCGAACGCCTCGCCCAAGTCCGGCAACACATCGGTGCGGACACCTTGGACTACACCGAGGACAGCATCGTGGCCGGACTGAAGGAACGCACCGGCGGCCGCGGCCCGGACGTCGTCATCGAGGCAGTAGGGATGGAAGCGCACGGAACCGGCCCAGCTTACGTATACGACCAGGTCAAGCAGCAGTTGCGGCTGCAGTCCGACCGGCCCACCGCCCTCCGGGAGGCGATCTACGCCTGCCGCAAAGGCGGCAGCCTCTTCATCCTCGGAGTCTTCGGCGGGTTCGTGGACAAGTTCCCGCTCGGCGCGATGATGAACAAGAGCATGACCGTGCGTGGGGCCCAGCAGCACGGCCATCGCTACATCCCCCAGATCCTGCAGCACATCGCCGACGGCGAGCTCTCCACCGAGCACCTCGCCACCCACATCATGCCGCTGGACCAAGGACCCCACGGCTACGAGATGTTCAAGAACAAGCAGGACGGCTGCGTCCGGGCCGTCTTCCAACTCGACCGATGACCCACGCAGTAGGCCAGCACCGGCCGGGGACGCGCTGGCCTTCGAGGATCTCAGCCCACATCTCACCTCAGTACAACCAGAAGGGAAGTGATCGCGGATGCGGCGGATAACGCTGCCGAGCGGGGAGTTCATCCCTGTGCTGGGCCAGGGCACCTGGGGCTGGGGTGAGGACCCCGGCCGCCGCCGCGACGAGGTCGCCGCGCTGCACGCCGGCCTCGAGCTGGGCATGACGCTGGTGGACACCGCCGAGATGTACGCCGACGGCGGCGCGGAGGAGGTGCTCGGTGAAGCATTGGCGGGTCGCCGCGACGAAGCGTTCGTGGTCAGCAAGGTCCGGCCGTCCAACGCCTCCCGTTCCGGCACGATCGCGGCCTGCGAACGCAGCCTGAAACGCCTGGGCACCGATCGGATCGACCTCTACCTGCTGCACTGGCAGGGCAGGTACCCGCTGGAGGACACCGTCGCGGCCTTCCAACAGCTCGTCGAGGACGGGAAAATCCGATACTGGGGCGTCAGCAACTTCGACCACCGGGCCCTCGCCGACCTGCGGGACGTGCCGGGCGGCGGCGGGCTGGCCACGGATCAGGTGCTGTACAACCTGTCGCGGCGAGGACCGGAGTACGACCTGCTGCCGTGGTGCGCCGACCACCAGCTGCCGGTCATGGCGTACTCGCCGATCGAGCAGGGCCGCATCCTCCACGACACGACGCTGAACGACGTCGCGGCCCGTCACAGCGTCAGCGCCGCGGCGGCGGCCATCGCCTGGGTGCTGCGCCGCGACTCGCTCTGCACGATCCCCAAGGCGAGCAGCCCGCAGCACGTGCGCGACAACGCCACAGCACTGGACGTGGAGCTGACCCGCGAAGACCTGGATGCTCTGGATCGTGCGTTTCCGCCGCCAAGCGGACCGCGACCACTAGAAATGCTGTGACCCTGGCCAAGTGCGCAGCCCGGTCGGTCCGGGCAGCGCTCCGGACAGCGCGGCAGCACCGTCGGTGAGGGTGGGAGTTGCCGGGCTTGAAAGGGGATGATTTCGCGGATGTCAGAGAACTCTGAGCCGGGCAGCGAGGCCGACGCGCGGGACAGCGACAGCGGGTCGGTGGGCAACCTAGAGCTGTTCTTCGACCTGGTGTTCGTGTACGCCATGACGCAGCTGACCGAGCTGGTGCGGGACGACGTTTCGTGGCGGGGTTTCGGTCATGGTGTGCTCGGCCTACTGGCGGTGTGGTGGGCCTGGGTCTGCTACACCTGGCTCACCAACACCTTCACCACGAATCGGGTGGTATTTCGCTGCCTGGTCATCGCCGCCATGGCTGCGATGCTGCTGGCCGCAAGCGCACTCCCGACCGCGTTCAGCACCGGAGCCCTCGTCTTCGGGCTTGCCCTGCTCGCCATCCGCGTCATCCACCTGGTCTTGTTCGTCGTGGACGCCTCCCACGACGACGAATACCTCCGTGCAGGCCTCCTGCGGCTGGCCCCGAGCCTGCTCATCGCACCAGTCCTGATCGCCGTCGCCGCCGCCTTCCCAGCCCCCTACCGAGAGCTGCTCTGGATCGGCGCAACCATCATCGACTTCGGCGGACCCCTGGTCGCCGGGGTCGAGGGTTTCCGGGTAGTGCCCTCCTACTTCGTCGAGCGCCACGGCAACATCATCATCATCGCGCTCGGTGAAGCCGTCGTCGGGCTGGGCACCGGGGCCAGCGAGCACCTGCAGCAACCGGTCGTGCTCGCCGCCGCCGTCCTCGGAGTCCTGATCGCCGCCTCGTTGTGGTGGACCTACTTCGGTCTGACCGCCGGCGCCGAGCAACGCCTCAAAGACGCCGACGGGCCCGAACGCGCCCGACTGGCCCGCGACGCCTACGGCTACCTCCACCTTCCCCTGGTCGCCGGGGTCGCCTTCTTCGGCTTCGGCGCCAGCGTGGCGCTCGAGCAGGTGTTCGACCCGTTACCGCTGCTGCCGGCCATCGCCCTCAGTGGCGGGGTGGGCCTGTTCTACGCCGCCGATGTCGCCTACCGATGGCGCGATCACCATCAGCTCGTGCCGGACCGCCTCCTCACGGCGGCCGCATCCCTGCTCATCATCCCGCCAGCACTGATCATGCCCGCATGGTCAGTGTTGACGGTTCTCACCGCGGTCGGCGCCCTGCGCCTGACGTGCGAACTCGTGCGACGGCCGCGGATCGGTCCCGCAGCCGCCGGCCAAGTCCACTGAGGCCGGAACGCCTAGGGCGTGTCTGACAATGAATCCAGGGGTCGGCTGGCACCTTCGAAGACGTGTCCGCAGTTCCCGACTCGCTGAAGCTCGAGGGTGCCCGCTCTGTCGGCAGGAGCTGGCGGGACGCAGCGGCGCGCCGAGGACGCCGAGGGACTGCGCGGGGCCTGGGGCGCGGTAGAAGGCTCATGGCGCCAGGCGACCGACCGCGCATCGGCGCTCCCGGACGGCGCAGTCGACGTCTCGGTCGAGGGAGAGTGGTGCTTCTCCCAGACCCTGCGCCACCTCGTCTTCGCGACCGGCGCCTGGCTGAGCCGGGGGATCCAGGGCGCCGAGGAGCCGCTCCACCCGCTCGGCCAGCCCCGCGCGGGTGCGGAGGACGATGGTGTCGACCTCGCCTTAGGGCGGCGACGTCGCCGAACTGACCGGCCTCATCGACCCGAAGGTTCTCGCCAAGTGGCCAGCCGGGATGCGGGTGATCGTGCGCCGCGAACGCCCCCACCCCGGGCGCGCAACTGCCTCTGTTCGAGCAACGCGACGGCTGGCGCTACGAAGCCTTCGTCACCAACACCACGGCCGGCCAGCTCGCCTTTCTCGAGGCCCGCCACCGGGCCCATGCACGGGTCGAGGACCGTATCCGCCACACCAAGGACAGTGGCCTGGGACGGTTTCCGTCGCTGGAGTTCAACATCAACCAGACCTGGCTGATGATCACCCAGATCGCAGCCGACCTGACCGCGCGGACCCGCCTGCTCGGCTGCGTCGGCGACGCCGCCACGTTGGCAACCTACGAGCCGAAGGCGGTGCGCTACCGATTTCCTCCACGTGCCCGCCCGACTCGCTCACAGCGCACGCCGACGTCGCCTCAAGATCCCGGAGTCACGGCCCTGGGCAACCGCGATCGTCGCGGCCTTCGCGAACATCGCCGCCATCCCGCAACCGGCCCGACCTGGCCCGCCCGCCCCCGACATCACCACCCGGAAAACCGCAGCCCGGCAGCGCCAGCCGGCCCGTCGTCGTACCCGCAGTCACTCCACACACGGGCGCACTCGACCACACCGCTCCGACACGATCCCGACCGCCGTCATGAAAGACCGGGGTTATCGGCATCCGCTTGGTCGCCCCGCCAGGGTCAGACGGAGGAGTTACCCGGCTCCCAGCCATTGCCGAGATCGCCCTTGAACTCGGATCCCACGTCTCCTCTACGTGGTCTTCTCCAGAGCCAGCCACAAGATCGTCGTGCTGCTCGTGGGCAACAGGTTCCACGCCGCCGTAGCGCCTCTCGCGGCTCTGGCCGCGAACTGAGCTTGCCCACGAGGGGGACTAGAAGGGGACCAGAATCATGCAATCCATGCATCTCGTGACATGTTCTGCATGATCTGACGCCCGGAATCACGCAGAATCCGGTCTGGCCGGAGCAGTATGGACGCCTGGGGGTCAGGGTGTCGCAGGTTCAAATCCTGTCGTCCCGACCGAGTGAACCGGCTCCGGCCAGGCAGAAATGCTTGGTCGGAGCCGGTTTTTGGTGCACGGTCCCGCTCATGGCTACCACCCGAAATTTCTAGTGGAGTTAGAGCACATTTCGGTGCGGCGAAGCTGTTTTGACTCCACTAGAAATCATGACCCGCCGCTCGGCCGTTCCTCATCACTCCTCAGGTGTCCCGCGTGAGCCGCACCCACCCGTCGGACAGCGCAGCGCGCAGGCCCGCCTTGCGCGAGACCGCGGGCAGTGCGTGCGAAAGGCATGCCACGGCGTCGTACCCGGAGTGGTCCACGCCCGGCAGGACGTGCAGGTTCGTGTCGAAACCCGCGGCCTGGAACGCGGCGACGCCCTCCTCAGCGGCGCCCAGCGCGCTCCACTCGGGCGGGTTCGTGGCACCGTCCACGTCCTGATCGCCCACCCACCAGTGCATGGCCGTGTTGCCGATGCACGGCCGGGCCTTCTTCTTCCGCGCAACGGGCGCGTTGGCCCCGCCGCCCCCGACGATCACGGCACCGCCGTGGGACATCCCCTCTATGCCACGGTCCAGCAGCTCGTACGTGATGAACTCGGCGCCGCCGCTGTAGCCGACCAGCCAGATGTTCGAGGCGTCCACCTCCGGGTGCCGCGCCACGAGGTGCTCGTGCAGCGCCCGGAAGTACTTGCCGTTCGCCTTGCAGTCCTCCCACCACGTGTAGCCGTCGCCGGAGCCGTCCTCGTCCGGCGTGTTCACGGCCACGAACACGAGGTCCCGCGCCTGCGCCGCGATCGCCAGCCGCGCGAGGTCTCCTTCATCGGGCCAGTTGATGGAGGTGTCCTCCAGGTCCCAGTAGTCGCCGTCGAAGTAGTACAGGAACCCCGCGGTGCCACTCTCCCACAGGTGGTACCAGGAGCTCAGACCGTTCGGTGCCGTGAACTCCACGAAAGTCTCCGGTGTCATGCTGTCCCCTCCACAGTCCGTGGCCGACGTCGCGTGGCGCCCACCCACCCGACTCGTCCTTGTTCTCCCTGTTCCAGTATGCCCCGCGCGGTGTCACATACCCTCCCGGGTGTGGTGGGAGGAGGCGGCACCTGCTTGGCTGGCGGGACACGACGAAAGGGGCTCCCCATGAGCAACGTCATCACCACCTACCTGCAGGACCACCACGCCGGCTCGGCGGCGGGTGTGAACGCGTTCCGCCGGGTCGCCGCGGGCCACTCGGAACCCGAGGTCCGTGAGGCAGTGGGGCGGATCGCCGAGGCGGTGGCCCAGGATCAGGCGTCGCTCGAAGAACTGATGGCGTCCCTCGGCGTGAAGCCGGCGCCGCTCAAGGACCTTCCTGCGCGCGCCGCGGAGAAGGCCGCTCGCCTCAAGCCCAACGAGCGGTTGCAGAGCCGCTCGCCGCTGTCCGACATCGAAGAACTTGAGGGTCTCGTGGCGGCGGTCCACGCCAAGGGGCTCGGGTGGCGCTTGCTCCTGGAGGCGCCTGACGACAGGCTGGACAAAGACATGCTCCGGGAGCTGAGCCGACGCGCCCGGGAGCAGGAGGAAGCACTGGAACAGCTGCGGCTGGGCGAGGCTCACAAACTGACGAGTGAGTAGTCCCTGCCGCACACCACGAAAGGGACGCATGACCACCGCCGACGAGATCTCCGCCCTGCGTCGCCGCACGAGCACCAAGTGGCGCAGCTACGAACAGGACGTGCTGCCCATGTTCATCGCGGAGATGGACTTTCCCACGCCCCCGCGGATCAAGGAGGCACTGCTGGCCGCTGTCGAGAACAACGACACCGGCTACGCGGCCACGGCGGAGCGCGGGCCCGCTCAGGCCTGGGCGGACTTCGCCGCCCGGCGCTGGAACTGGCGCCCGGACCCCGAGCGCATCGCCTACACCACGGACGTGACGGTGGTGCTCGTGGAGTCGCTGCGCCGCCTGGTGGCCCCCGGGGATGGCGTGGTCATCACCCCGCCGGTGTACGCCCCGTTCTACGACCTCGTGCGTGAGGCCGGCGGCAACGTGGTGGAGGTACCGCTGCAGGACGACGGCACCGCGTACCGTCTGGATGTCCCCGGCATCGACGCCGCGCTCGCGGCGGGGGCCCGGGCGGTGCTGCTGTGCAACCCGCACAATCCCCTCGGCCTGGTGCACTCGCGAGAGGACCTTGCGGCGCTCGCGGAGGTGGTGGAGCGCCACGGCGCCCACGTGGTCAGCGACGAGATCCACGCGCCCATGGTCCACCGCGGTGTCGACTTCACCCCGTACCTCTCGGTCTCCGACGCCGCCCGGCGGCACGGGGTCGCGGCGGCGTCCGGGAGCAAGGCGTTCAACCTCGCGGGCCTGAAGGCTGCCATGTTCGTGGTGGACTCGGGGCCCATGGCACGGTGGCTCGCGGCATTGCCACCGGCCGTGTCCTACCGGACGGGGATCTTGGGCCTGCTGGCCACGCGGGAGGGTTTTCTGCACTGCGAGGACTGGCTGGATGCCACGATCGCGGTGGTCGAGTCCAATGTGGACCTCCTGGAGCGGGAGCTGGCCGAGAAGCTCCCGGAGGTCACCTTCCGCAGAGGCCGGGCCACCTACCTCGCCTGGCTCGACATGCGCGCGCTCGGCTGGGGCGATAACCCGTCGCAGCACGCGGTGACGCACGCGAAAGTGGCGCTGTCCCCGGGCCCCACCTTCGGCCCGCCGGGCAGGGGCTTCGCCCGCATGAACCTTGCGTGCGCCCCGGAGACCGTGGTCGAGGCCGTGGACCGGCTCGCAGCCGCGGTGCACGGCGGGAGCCGCAACTGAGTGCTCAGTCGATGAGCATGTTGCGTCGGTCCAGGAACTGCTGGGCCGACTCGATGCTCTGGGACCGGTAGACCCCCGAGGCCTGCGCGTCCAGAAGGGCGTCCTGCTGCGCCTCCAGGAGCTTGCGCTGCAGCTCCTGCTGCTCCTGCCGGGCGGTCGTCCACACCTGAAGAGTCTCGGTGGAGACGCTCTCGGGCAGCTTGCGCGTGCGCTTCCTGGCCATCTCCAGGATCTTCTCGCTGAAGGGCTCGCCGTCGTTGCGGTGCAGCGCGGGGGACTCCAGCAGGTCCTCGGACGCCTCGGCCAGGGTGTTGATCAGGCGCGTCAGCTCGCGCTGCATCTCCTCCTCGTCCGTGCCGCGGATGCCCAGGATCCGGATCAGCAGCGGCAGGGTGCCGCCCTGCACCACGAGCGTCACCACGGCTACGGTGAACGCGATCAGAATCAGTTGCGGGCGGTAGGGCAGGTCCTCGGGCAGCGTCTGGGCCGCCGCCACGGTCACGACGCCGCGCATCCCGGACCACGCGATCACGAACCCGCCGCGCTTGCCGATGCCCTCGTGGCTGAAGAACGAGGCGTCCGCCTGGCGGCGCGTGATCATGTGGCGCAGCCTCGTGATCCGCTGCTGCGAGGCGTCCGGGTGGTTCTCGAGCCGTTCCCTCGCGCTGTCATACCACTGCGATTTCCCCTGAGCCCGTTCCTGTTGCCGGGCCATCACCTTGATCATGGGCGCCACGAACGCGAAGCGGATCACGAACAGCACCACGGTCACGAGCAGTCCGAGGGCCAGAGCACCGCCCACGCTGAGGTGGGCCTCCTGCACCTCGTCCACGAGCAGCGCGATCTGCAGCCCGAGGACCAGGAACACGCCGTGCTCCAGCAGCAGGAGCACGGTGCGCCAGTTGGTCCTCTCGGACACGCGCGCCTGGGAGGAGAGCAACCGGGGGGACTTGATCCCGGTGACGATCCCCGCGACCACCACGGCGAGCACGCCGGAGGCCTCGAGATGCTCGGCGGGCATGAACGCGATGAACGGGACCACCAGGGAGATCGCGGTGCTCGTCACGGGCTGCTCCAGACGCGCGCGGATCTGGATGGAGACCCAGCCCACCACGATGCCGATCACAACGGCCACTACGACGGCGTAGCCGAAGTCCGCGAGCACCCCGCCCACGCTGATCGCCCCGGCGGTCGCGACCACCGCCGAGCGCAGCACCACCAGCGCGGTGGCGTCGTTGACGAGGCCCTCGCCCTCGAGGATCGTCACGAGCCGACCGGGCAGGCCGAGGCGCTTGCCGATCGAGGTGGCTGCCACGGCGTCGGGCGGGCTGACGACGGCGCCCAGGGCCACCGCCGCGGCGAAGCCCAGGTCCGGCAGCAGCCACCAGATCAGCAGCCCCACCGCGAACGCGGAGACGACCACCAGCACCACGGACAGCGCGCTGATGGCGCCCAGGTCGCGGCGGAAGTCCCTGGCGGGCATGTTCACGGCCGCGGCGTAGAGCAGCAGCGGCAGCACGACGTCCAGGATCACGTCCGGGTTCATCGTCACCGTGGGCACCCCGGGGACCAGGCTGAGCCCCACGCCCACGATCACCAGCAGGATGGGTGCGGCCACCCCGACCCTGTCCGAGAAGCTTGTGACGGCCACCACCACGATCACCGCCGCCACGGCCAGGATGGTCAGTTCGTCCACCGGGTGTCTCCTTCGTCGTCGTCGCCCCGAGTGTATCCGCGACCCGGGGCCGCGCCGAGGCCCCGGTCCGGTACCACCGGCCACCCGAAGACCGCCCACCGCGGTCCCCCGATCCGGAAAGGCCCCGTCGTGGCCGGGCAGGTGGCCGAGCCCGTGTCGATCGCGGGCGGGTGCCTGTGCTGCATCGACGACCCGCGTCAGCTGGACTCTGCCCTGGCAGCCCTCTCCCGCCCGGCCACGGAGCTGGACGCGATCGTGATCGAGGGGTCCGGGCTCGCTGAGCCCCCCGGCACTGATCCAGCTCGTGCTGGCCAGCGAGGTCCCGAGCATCCGCTTCGGGGGCCTCGTGGAGGTCCTTGACGCCGCCCACGTGGCCCACGCGGAGTCCGGCGGCTGGGACCTGGAGCAGCACGTCACGGCCGCGGCCGTGGTGCTGCTCACCAAGTCCGACATCGCGCCACCCGAGGAGCTTGCCCGCACCCTCGAGTGCGTCCTCGCGGCCATTCCCCGCACCACGGTCCTCGACGCGCCTCACGGGGCGGTGGACCCGGCGCTGTTCTTCGACGCCGCAGAGCACACCGTCCCGGAGGGTGCGCAGCTGCCCCTCTGGGAGACCGGCGAGGCGCCGCGCGAGCACGGCCACCACGGCCATGAGCACCACGTCCACCACCGCGCGGTGAGCCTCGACGTGCCCGCCCCGGTGGACCCTGCGACGATCACGGATCTGCTGGAGGATCCTCCGGCGTCCGTGCACCGGGTCAAGGCACTCGTGGACGTGCTCACGCCCTCGGGGCTGCGCCGTTTCGCCGCGCACTCGGTGGCCGGCTACGTCACGGTCGCGCGGACGAGCCGTCCCGCGCAGGCACCACCGCACTCGGTGGTCGCGGCGATCGGACCCGAGGACACGGCGTCGTCACCCGTGGGCCTCGACGTCCTCGCCGCCACGGAACGTGCCTAGGTACCGTCGTCGCGGGAGCTGCGGCGCCTGACCCGCTACCTCTGTGCAGACCCCGGGGACAGGCACACGTCGGAGCCCGCCCGGTCTCGGCGGACGCACGCCGTGGCATCGCCGACGCCGCCCGCGGAAGTCCCGCAGCTGGCTACGGCAGACCGGAGCCGACCGTCTGGGACCGTCCCGGCAGACGTCGTCAGGCCAGGTTCGAGAACCGCTCGACCTTCCGGGTGGGCCCGGTGACGAGGATCTGGTCGTCGTGGTACAGCATGGTCCCCGGCTCGATCGGCTCCCACTGGCCACCGGGACGGCACACCGCGACGACCGAGACCCCGAGCTTCTGCCGCACGTTGAGCAGGTCCATGGGCCGCTGCTGGATGGGCAGCGGCGGGGTGCA
Source organism: Kocuria sp. UBA5001 (assembly GCF_002398425.1). Classification (NCBI taxonomy): domain Bacteria; kingdom Bacillati; phylum Actinomycetota; class Actinomycetes; order Micrococcales; family Micrococcaceae; genus Kocuria; species Kocuria sp. UBA5001. Next base: position 110,282 of record NZ_DGYR01000006.1, on the reverse strand, counting down.
GCGCACGAGCGCGTAGCCGTCGTCGATGGGGACGAAGTCGAGGATCCGGTGCTGGATCAGGTGCGCGGCGCGGGTGCCCATGTCGCTCTCGGGGTTGACCACGTGCTGCACTCCGAGCTGCGTGAGGATCTCCGCGTGCGGCTCGGTGATGGCCTTGGCCCAGATGGCCGGGCAGCCGAACTTCACGAGCCGCGACGCCGTGAGGATGCTCGCCTGGATGTCCGAGCCGATCCCCACCACGGCGCGCTCGAACTCGTTGACGGACAGTTCCCGCAGGACGTCCTCATCCGTGGCGTCCGCGCGCACCACGGAGGTGAGCTTGCCGTTGAAACGCTGCACCGTGGCCTCGTCGTGGTCCACGCCGAGCACGTCCGTGCCGTTACGCATCAGCTCCAACGCCAGCGCGCCGCCAAAGCGGCCGAGGCCGATCACCGCCACGGCATTGGACATGCCCTTGCGGGAAGACTCTGCGGGGTGGGATCCGAACATGTGAACCGCCTCTCGGGTCGGTGCGCGCCGCGTTTGCGGCGCGCGGGGAAAGGGGGGAGGACGACGTCGTGCGTCCGGGGGCGTCAGCCGATCAGCGGGCGTTCCTTGGGCAGCTCGTAGGCGGGCGGCCTGCGGCCGAAGGCGATCGCGGCGGCCACCGTGACAGGGCCCAGACGTCCCATGAACATCAGGGCGATCAGCACGCACTGCGCGAAGACCGGCAGCGTGGGGGTGATGCCCGTGCTCAGTCCCACGGTGGCGAACGCGGAGATGCACTCGAAGAGCACCCGGTCCAGGCCCAGGGACTCGTCCGTGAGCATGATGAGCATGGTGCCGCCGATCACCGCACCGGTGGCCAGGACCACCACCGTCATGGCCTCGCGCTGCACGGAGCGGGAGAGCTGCTTGCCGAGCACGGGGACGGCCGCCCCGCCGCGGATCTCCGTGAGGGCGATGAAGAAGAGCACGCCGAACGTGGTGACCTTCAGGCCGCCCGCGGTTCCGGCAGGTCCGCCGCCGATGAACATGAGGATGTCCAGCCCCAGCCAGGACACGGGGTGCATGTGGGAGATGTCGATGCTGTTGAACCCGGCGGTGCGGGCGATCGTGGACTGGAAGAACGCATTGAGCACTTTCACCGCGGGGGACTCCTGCCCCAGGGTCTGCGAGTTGTTCCACTCCAGTACAGCCAGGAACACCGTGCCGCCGAGCAGCAGCACGGGTGTGGCGAGCAGCACCAGGCGCGTGTTCATGCTCCAGCGCCGCGGGGTGCGGATGTGGCGGCGCAGCTCGTAGAGCACGGGGAAGCCCAGCCCACCCAGGATCACGCACGCGGCCAGCGTCAGAAGGATCCACGGGTCGCCGGAGAAGTCCATGACGTTCAGGGAGTAGAGCGCGAACCCGGCGTTGTTGAAGGCGGACACCGCGTGGAACGCCCCGTGGGCCAGTGCCGCGCCGGGGGAGTAGTGGTAGTAGCCCCAGAACCGCAGGAAAAGGATCCCCGCGGCGGCGGTCTCGATCACCGCGGTGGTCAGCACGATGCGCGCGACCACCTGACGGGCTCCGCCGCGGGACTTGGTCTCCACGTTGGCGAGCAGCCGCGTGGACAGCCCGAACTTGCGGGCCAGCAGGATGCCCAGCATGGTAGTGAACGTCATGACGCCCAGGCCGCCCACCTGGATCAGGCAGATGATCACCACCTGACCGAACGGGGTCCAGTAGGTGGCGGTGTCCACGGTTACCAGGCCCGTCACGCACAGAGCGGACGTGGCGGTGAAGGCCGCGGTGATCGCCTCCGCGCTGCCCGGGTCCACGGTGGACACGGGCAGCATGAGCAGACCCGTGCCGGTCAGCAGGGCGAGCAGGAAGGCGGTGACGAGGACCCTTGCCGAGCGCGCAGGGGTCAGCTCGTGGAGGTGCAGCGGGTCCGGACGACTTCGCAGCAGCGGCACCGCGCGGGGGATCCTGGAACCGTTCGTCTGCGAGCGGATCGCGGCCTGACGGAACGCCTCGGTAATGGGCACCGGGCAAAAGTACACCCGTCCGAGGGCCCTCGGTAACCCCCGTACGAGGCCCGGGGGCTTGCCGCGTGCCGTGACGCTCCGGCAGGCCGGGGGAGGCACCTCCCGCGGGCGCGCGTGTGATGGCCGCTACTGCACCGTGCGTGCCCTAAACTGACCGACATGACCAACATTCCCGCGGAACTCGCGTACACGGCAGAGCACGAGTGGGTCGAGGACCTCCACGAGGACGACACGTTCCGTGTGGGCATCACGGACCACGCACAGAGCGAACTGGGCGAGGTCGTCTTCGTCCAGCTCCCCGAGGTCGGGGACACCCTGGCCGCGGGGGACGTGGTGGGTGAGATCGAGTCCACCAAGTCCGTGAGCGACCTCTTCGCCCCGGTCAGCGGTGAGATCGTCGGCGTCAACGAGGAGCTGGTGGAGAACCCCGGGCTGCTCAACGAGTCTCCCTACGAGGCGGGATGGCTCTTCACGGTGCGTGCGGGCTCGGGGGAGGCCCCCGCGGACCTGCTGGACGCACAGGCTTACCAGCAGCTGCTGGACTAACAACGACACTTCACGTGAGGTGAGGGGATCCATGTCCAATCAAGAGAAGTCCGAGGCCGGGACCGGTCCGGAGACCACGTCCATCCAGATCGTCGCGGACGTGCTCTCGACCGCGGCGCACCACAAGCTGACGGAGGGCGAGCAGAACGCGGTGGCGTCCCTGCCCCCCGGCTCCGCCCTGCTGCTGGAGACCAACGGGGGGCTGACCGGCGCTCGATTCCTGCTGGACCGGGACGAGATCGTGGCCGGGAGGCACCCCGCGTGCTCGGTGTTCCTGGACGACGTCACGGTGTCCCGGCGCCACGCGGAGTTCATCCGGCGCGACCACACCTTCGAGGTGGTGGACCAGTCCTCCCTCAACGGGACCTACGTGAACAGCGACCGTGTGAACACCAAGGTGCTGGAGAACGGCGACGAGGTGCAGATCGGCAAGTTCCGCTTCACCTTCTACCATTCTGTGCAGAACGGGGCCTGACGCGCTCCATGTCTAAACCCGAGCAGCAGCAGACCACGCGGCTGGGCATCGGCGCCCTGCTGCGTCGGTTGCAACCCCGTTTCCCGGACCTGAGCGCGTCCAAGGTGCGATTCCTGGAGGACCAGGGGCTCGTGCACCCGCAGCGCACGGCGTCCGGGTACCGGAAGTACTCTGAGGAGGACGTTGAGCGTCTGGAGACGGTGCTGTCCCTGCAGCAGGAGCGCTACCTGCCCCTGCGCGTGATCCGGGACCGCCTGGACCGCGGCCTGGACCCTGCGGCCGGTTCCGAGCGCCAGGTCCCGGACGCGACGTCGTCGCCCTCCGTTGGAATGCAGCCGTCCGACGACGTCGCCGCCCCAGTCGCCGGGCCCCCCAGCGGGCGCCGCTACACCCTGCGCGAGCTCGCGGCGCGCTCCAGTTCCGAGGTGCCCCTGGTGCGCGAGCTACTCAACCACGGACTCATCGTGGAGCGCTCGGGAGAGTTCGACGACCGTGCGCTGGCGATTGCCGAGGCGGCGGGCCGGCTCAGCGGCTACGGCATCGAACCGCGCCACCTGCGGGTGCTGCGCGGGGCGTCCGAGCGGATCGTGGCCCTCGTGGACGGCAGTGTCTCGCCCCTGCGCAACCGGCGTGACCCGGAGACCCGGCAGATTGCCGTGCACCGCGCCCGGGAGATCTCGTCCCTGTGCCTGTCGATGATGTCCGCCATGGTGAACGCGCAGGTGGACGACACCGTCCGCGGGCTAGAGGCTCAAGAGCGGTCCGGGAGCACCCGGTGAGCGCGGACGTCCTCATGGAGATTGCCGGCGTGCGCATGGACGTGCCCAGCGGTCAGCCCGTGGTGGTCCTCAAGGAGGCCGCCGGTGCGCGCCGGTTGCCCATCTGGGTGGGGACCAACGAGGCCACCTCCATCGTCTTCGCACTGCAGGGCATCCGGCCACCGCGCCCCCTCACGCACGACCTGCTGCTCTCGGTGGTCGGGGCGCTCGGCCGCAGCGTGACCGGCGTGGTCGTGCACACGGTGGAGGACACCGTCTTCCACGCGGCCATCACGTTTGACAACTCCACCGTGGTGGACGCCCGTGCCTCGGACGCCCTCGCGCTCGCTGCGCGCACAGGCTGCCCCGTCCGCTGCGCCACCGCCGTGCTGGACGAGGCCGGGCTGGTGCTGAGCGCGGACGGCGAACTGCGGGAACAGGCGGGGGACGCGCCACGGGAGGCAGAGGCTCAGGTGCGGGAGTTCCGAGACTTCCTGGACCAGGTGGACCCGGAGGACTTCCAGTCCTGAATCACCGTGCGGGCACCCGCGGCGGGTAGGCTGGCGACACGGTCGCAGCCGCGCGGTATGTCTTTGACCCGGTCCCCGGCCGGGTCTACCGTCGGAGGACATCACCCGAGCACCCGCCCGGTCATCCGGGAGCACCGGCCGAAATCACCGGGCGCGGTCCGTGCGCACCACCCCCATCCACGAGGAGGACGCTTGAGCAACCCGGAGCTGCCGTTCGACGCGGCGCAGTTGCGTGCCTCCTCCCTGGCCGGTGGCACGCAGGAGATGCTCTTCTCGGAGGACCTCGGCAGCTACGACGAGACCGTGGGATTCCGCGGCCCCACCGCGTGCAAGGCCGCGGGAATCTCCTACCGCCAGCTGGACTACTGGGCCCGTACCAGCCTCGTGGAGCCCACCGTGCGCGGTGCGAAGGGATCGGGTTCGCAGCGGCTCTACAGCTTCCGGGACATCCTCGTGCTCAAAGTGGTCAAGCGACTGCTCGACACAGGGGTGTCCCTCCAGCAGATCCGCTCCGCCGTGGGCGCGCTGCGGCTGCGGGGGATGGAGGACCTCACCCGGCTGACGCTGATGTCCGACGGCGCGAGCGTCTACGAGTGCACCTCCCCGAACGAGGTGATCGACCTCGTGCAGGGCGGCCAGGGCGTGTTCGGCATCGCCGTGGGACGCGTGTGGCGCGAGGTGGAGGCCACGCTCGCCTCGATGCCTGCGGAGCACGCGGCCCTCGACGGGTCATCCCAACCCGACACCTTCCCGGAGGACGAGCTCTCCGCCCGCCGCGCAAGGCGGCGCAAGAAGAACGCGGGCTGACGCGGCGTCGTCGTGCCCGGTCCGTCACGCCCCCACCGAGGCATCAGTGCAGCATGCCCTGGAGGATCGAGCTGAACCGCCCCGCGAGGTCCGAGGCAGCGGTTCCCGGCCAACGGTGCACGGGCCACGCCGCGCCCTGGGCCTGCTGCACCACGGGGGCGTCCGGCAGCACGGGGTCTACCACGAGCTGGCCGAAGAGTTCCTGCAGCTCCCGCAGGCGGTGGTGCTGCTCGTCGGAGCCGTCCCGGAAGCGGTTCACGACCACCCCGGCATCGGGCACTGCCCAGATCCGTGAGGTCTCGAACTGCGCGAGCGCGGACATCGTGCGCTTGGTTCCCGCCACCGAGAAGAGCGACGGCTCGGCCACGGAGAGCACCATGTGGGAGGCCGCCCAGGCCATGCGCGTCAGGGCGCTCAGGGTGGGTGGGCAGTCGATCAGGACGAGCTCGTAGCGCTCCAGCCCGTGCAGGACGGTCTCGAGTCGTTTGAGGTCCTTGGTCCGGAACGCCGCGTGGTCAAGGTGAGACGACGCCGCGGAGCCGGGGGCGACGTCGAGCACCGGCCGTCCGACGGCCGGGGAGCCGGCGGGCTGCCAGCCGGGATCCTGCTGTGTGCCGCTGACCTCGGGGGTGATGGGGTGCCGCGTCCACGGTGACGGAGCTGCGACCGCAGCAAGTCCCCCTTTACGGGGACGGCGCAGCACACTGCCCACGTCCTGGCCCGCCCGGGCGTGGACCCCGAGCGCAGTGGAGGCGTCGCCGTGCGGATCGAGGTCCACCACCAGGGTGGGGACCCGAGCCTCCAGGGCCGCCGACGCGAGTCCCAGGACCACCGAGGACTTGCCCACGCCGCCCTTGAGGCTGCTGATGCTGACGATCTGCACGGATCACCCTTCTGTCATCTGAAATGGGGCTTTACAACCCACAGGTACATGCTAATCGGTGCAGTTCCCGGTGGCGGCGAGGGCGGATCGCGTGGCGGGGGGGGGCCGGCGGTGGACACGAAACGGCGGAGAGGGTCGTGTGAGGTGGCGCTCACGTAAGATGGATCCCGGTACTCGACCCCTCACCCAGTGCGCGGCGGCCCACCGGTCCCGCGCGCGGAAACGACAGCAATGTTCTCCAAAATCCTGGTGGCAAACCGCGGCGAGATCGCCATCCGCGCCTTCCGAGCGGCGTACGAGCTCGGAGCCAAGACCGTGGCCGTGTTCCCCTACGAGGACCGCAACTCGATCCACCGTCAGAAGGCGGACGAGGCCTACCACATCGGTGAGGACGGCCACCCCGTCCGTGCGTACCTGGACGTCGCGGAGATCATCCGCGTGGCCAAGGAGTCCGGCGCGGACGCGATCTACCCCGGTTACGGCTTCCTCTCCGAGAATCCGGAGCTCGCGCGTGCCGCGGCCGCGGAGGGCATCACCTTCGTGGGCCCGCGCGCGGAGATTCTCGAGCTCGCCGGCAACAAGGTGGCGGCGCTTCGCGCGGCCCGCCGCGCCGGGATCCCCACCCTGGAGTCCTCGGACCCGTCCTCGGACAAGGAGTTCCTGATCGCCGAGGCCGAGAAGATCGGCTACCCCGTGTTCGTGAAGGCCGTGGCCGGCGGCGGTGGGCGCGGGATGCGCCGGGTCGAGGCGCCCGAGCAGCTCGCCGACGCACTGGACGCCGCCATGCGCGAGGCGGACACCGCGTTCGGGGACCCCACGGTGTTCATCGAGCAGGCCGTGCTGCGCCCCCGCCACATCGAGGTCCAGGTGCTCGCGGACAACGACGGTGAGATTGTGCACCTCTTCGAGCGGGACTGCTCGCTGCAGCGCCGCCACCAGAAGGTCATCGAGATCGCACCGGCCCCGCACCTGGACGAAGAGATCCGGGAGGCGCTGCACCGCGACGCCGTGAAGTTCGCCAAGGAGCTGGGCTACGTCAACGCCGGCACGGTCGAGTTCCTGGTGGACACCGCCGGGGAGCGGGCCGGGCAGCACGTGTTCATCGAGATGAACCCGCGCATCCAGGTGGAGCACACCGTGACCGAGGAGATCACGGACGTGGACCTTGTGCAGTCCCAGTTGCGGATCGCCGCGGGGGAGTCGCTCTCGGAGCTGGGCATCTCCCAGGAGGACCTGCGGGTGCGCGGTGCGGCGCTTCAGTGCCGCATCACCACCGAGGACCCGGCCAACGAGTTCCGCCCGGACGTGGGCAAGGTCTCTGCCTACCGCTCGGCCGGTGGCGCGGGGGTGCGCCTGGACGGCGGCACCCTCTACGCGGGGGCGGAGATCTCCCCGCACTTCGACTCCATGCTCGTGAAGCTCACGTGCCGCGGCCGCGACTACGAGACCGCCGTGCTGCGTGCGCGCCGTGCCCTCGCGGAGTTCCGCATCCGTGGCATCGCCACCAACATCCAGTTCCTGCAGGCCGTGCTGCACGACAAGGACTTCCTGGCCGGGGACGTGGCCACGGACTTCATCGAGAACCACCCGGGTCTGCTCAAGGGCAAGGGCTCGGCGGACCGCGGCACCCGCGCGCTGAACTACCTCGCGGAGGTGACGGTCAACAAGCCCCACGGCGAGCGCATCGACGGCATGGACCCGCGCGACAAGCTCCCGCACTACCCGGGGGACAAGCGGGACGAGCCCTTCCGCAGCCCGTTCGACGGCCCGTCCTCCCACGAGGTGCCCTCCGGCTGGCGCCAGGTGCTCCAGGAGCAGGGGCCCGAGGGCTTCGCGCGCACCCTGCGGGACTACGAACCGCTCGCGGTGACGTCCACCACGTTCCGTGACGCCCACCAGTCACTGCTGGCCACCCGCGTGCGCACCCGCGACCTGCTCGCGGCGGCACCCGCGTACGCGCACCTGCTGCCGGGGCTGCTCTCGGTCGAGGCCTGGGGCGGTGCCACGTACGACGTCGCGCTGCGCTTCCTGGGGGAGGACCCGTGGGAGCGGCTGCGGCTGCTGCGCGAGGCGATGCCGAACATCCCCATCCAGATGCTGCTGCGCGGGCGCAACACCGTGGGGTACACGCCGTACCCGGTGGAGGTGACCAACGCGTTCGTCGCTGAGGCGGCCGAGACCGGCGTCGACATCTTCCGGATCTTCGACGCGCTCAACGACGTCGAGCAGATGCGCCCGGCCATCGAGGCGGTGCGAGCCACGGGCACCGCGGTGGCCGAGGTGGCCCTGTGCTACACGGGCAACCTCCTCGACCCGCAGGAGAACGTCTACACGCTTGACTACTACCTGGACCTCGCGCAGCAGTGCGTGGACGCCGGCGCGCACATCCTGGCGATCAAGGACATGGCTGGGTTGCTGCGCCCGGAGGCCGCGCGGCGTCTCGTGGCGGCCCTGCGCGAGCGCTTCGACCTGCCGGTGCACCTGCACACCCACGACACCGCGGGCGGGCAGCTCGCCACGCTGCTCGCCGCCGCGGAGGCTGGGGTCGACGCCGTCGACGCCGCATCCGCGTCCATGGCCGGCACCACGTCCCAGGTCTCGGGCTCCGCGCTCGTGGCCGCGCTCGAGAACACGGACCGGGACACCGGACTTGACCTGGACGCCGTGAGCGACATGGAGCCCTACTGGGAAGTGGTGCGCTCCATCTACAAGCCCTTCGAGTCCGGGCTGACCGGGCCCACCGGCCGCGTGTACCGCCACGAGATCCCGGGCGGGCAGCTGTCAAACCTGCGCCAGCAGGCCATCGCGCTGGGGCTCGGGGAAAAGTTCGAGGCGATCGAGGACATGTACCACGCCGCGGACCGGATGCTGGGGCACCTGGTCAAGGTCACGCCGTCGTCCAAGGTGGTGGGCGACCTCGCCCTGCAGCTCGTGGGCATGGACGTGGACCCCGCCGAGTTCGAGGCCGATCCCCGCAAGTTCGACATCCCGGACTCCGTGATCAACTTCCTCGCCGGCGAGCTCGGCACCCCGCCCGCGGGCTGGCCGGAACCGTTCCGCAGCAAGGCGCTGGAGGGACGCACCGTGCACCTGGCGGACGAGCAGCTCTCTGAGCAGGATGTCGAGGAGCTCGCCCAGCCGGGTGAGGTGCGCCGCGCGGCCCTGAACCGGCTGCTCTTCCCCGGCCCCACGCGCGACTACCAGAACTCGCGCACCAAGTACGGGGACATCTCCCTCCTGCACACCCGCGACTTCCTGTACGGGCTGAAGCAGGACCACGAGCACGTCATCTCGCTCGGCAAGGGGGTGCGGCTGCTGGTCACCCTGCAGGCGATCTCCGAACCGGACGAGAAGGGGATGCGCACGGTCATGGTGACCCTCAACGGTCAGCTGCGCCTGCTCGAGATCCGCGACGAGTCGGTGAAGTCCCAGGCCGTGGAGACCGAGAAGGCGGACACCTCCAAGCCCGGGCACGTGGCGGCACCCTTCGCCGGTGCGGTCACGGTCACGGTCTCCGAGGGGGCAAAGGTCGCCGCGGGGGACTCAGTGGCCACGATCGAGGCCATGAAGATGGAGGCGTCCATTACTGCGCCGGTCTCGGGCACGGTCTCCCGCGTGGCACTTGCGGACACCGCGCACGTCAGCGGCGGGGACCTGGTGCTGGTGATCGACCCCGAGTGACGGATCCCGCCGCCCCGCCTGTCCCCGGACGCGCGGGGCGGTGGCCTAGGATGGGGCGTATGCGTTCTTTCGACCTGATCATCGTGGGCTCCGGCTCCGGCAACTCCATCCTCACAGACGAGTATGCGGACCTCGACGTCGCCATCGTGGAACCGGGCCGGTTCGGCGGCACGTGCCTCAACGCGGGGTGCATCCCCACCAAGATGTATGCCTACCCGGCCACCGTGGGGGACCAAGCGCGGGACGCCATACGGCTGGGCCTGGACGCCGTGATCGAGGGTGTGGACTGGCCCGGCATGCGGGATCGCATCTTCGCCCGCATCGACGCGATCTCCAAGAACGGGCTGCAGTACCGCGAGTCGCTCGACAACGTCACGGTGATCCAGGAGTACGTGCACTTCGTGGAACCCAAGGTCCTCGAGACCGAGTCCGGGCAGCGGATCACCGCCGATGAGATCGTGCTGGCCAACGGTTCGCGGGTCAGCATCCCGGACGTGCCGGGTACCGACCTGCCCGGGGTGCACACCTCGGACACCGTGATGCGCCTGGACGAGTTCCCCCGAGACGTCATCGTGGTGGGCGGCGGGTACGTGGCCGCCGAGTTCTGTCACGTCTTCCGCGGACTGGGCGCCTCCGTGACCCAGCTCAACCGTTCGCAGCGCTTGTTGCGCGAACACGACGACACGATCGCCGAACGCTTCACGCGCGAGGCCGCCGAACAGTGGGACCTGCAACTCGGGTGGACGCTGTCCGGGATCGAGCGTGCCGAGGACGGCCGCCTGACGGTGTTGGCGCAGGCCTCCGACGGTTCCGGGCAGCACTGGGACGGCACCGCCGACGTCGTCCTGCTGGCCACGGGGCGCGTCCCCAATGCGGACACGCTGCGCCCGGAAGCCGCCCACCTGGACGTCACCGGTGGCGGACTGCTCGCCGTGGACGAGTACCAGCGTGTGCTCTCGGACGGGGAACCCGTGACCGGCTTGTGGGCCCTCGGGGACGTGTGCTCCCCGTACCAGCTCAAGCACGTGGCCAACGCCGAGGCCCGCACGGTCTCCCACAACGTGGTGCACCCGCAGGATCTGCGCGCGACCGATCACCGCTACGTGCCGTCCGCGGTGTTCACCGAACCGCAGATCGCGTCCGTGGGCATGACCGAGGTCCAAGCCCGCGACTGGGCCGCCCGGAACGGCGAGCAGATCACGGTTAAGGAACAGGACTTCGGGGACGTTGCCTACGGCTGGGCCATGGAGGACCACGCCGGGATCTGCAAACTCATCGCGAACGCCCGCACCGGCGAGCTGCTGGGGGCACACCTCATCGGCCACGATTCCTCCAACCTGATCCAGCCGCTCGTCCAGGGCATGTCCTTCGGGCTGCGGGCCCACGAGATGGCACGCGGGCAGTACTGGATCCACCCAGCGCTCGCGGAGGTCGTGGAGAACGCCCTGCTGGGCCTGGACGTCCCTGGCCAGCACGTCAGGGACTGACGGCCACGCCGTGCCAGGGCCCGCCGATCAGAATGCGCCCTGGTGCGCAGGCCGGGCTCAGGCCGCCGGATCCCGCCAGGCCCCGGCACACTGATGCCGTCGTGGCCTGCGCGCCGCGACGGCTGTGACCCGCGAGCCAGTGCCGCTGGCTCCCACCCCAGCGCCGCCGGCCCGTGGGTTCCGGTGCCGCGCCGTCGTCCCCTACTTCTACTTCGCGTAGATGCCCTCGATGACATCAACGAAGTCCTCAGCGACCTTGGCTCGCTTGAGCTTGAGCGAGGGGGTCAGGTACCCGTCCTCCACCGTGAGGTCCTCCTTGAGGATCCGGAAAGCTCTGATGCTTTCCGCGCGGGAGACCCTGGCGTTGGCGTGGTCCACGATTTTCTGCACGTGCGCGATCACGGCGTCCTCGTGGCCGGCGCGCGCCGGGTTCATTGCGGGGTCCAGGCCGAGGCCCCTCAGAATTGTGGGAAGGGTGTCCGGGTCCAGCGTGATGAGCGCCGCCACGAACGGGCGGTTGTCTCCCACCACCATGATCTGACCCACGGTGGCCGAGGCCCGGATGGGATCCTCGAGCTGCGTGGGGATCACGTTCTTGCCACCGGCGGTCACGATGATCTCCTTCTTGCGCCCAGTGACGGTGAGCAGCCCCTCCTCGTCCAGGTGGCCGAGGTCCCCGGTGGCGAACCAGCCGTCGTGGAAGACCTCCGCGGTCTTCTCCGGCAGCCCGTTGTAGCGGGCGAAGACGTTGGAGCCGCGCACGAGGATCTCGCCGTCCTCGGCGACCGCGATCTCGTTGCCCGGGATGGGGTGGCCCACGGTGCCGATCCTGTTGATCGCCGGGAAGTTGCCGGCAATGGGCGCGGTGGTCTCCGTGAGCCCGTAGCCCTCCACCACGTAGACGCCGATGCCGTTGAAGAAGTGTGCGAGGTGCTCGCCGAGCGACGCCCCGCCCGACACGGCGTAGCGGACCTCGCCGCCCATGGCCTCGCGCAGCGTCGAGTACACGAGCTTGTCGTAGAGCCGGTGGCGGAACTCCAGCCACGGCGGGACGTGCCCGTTCTGCGAGGCCTTGGACCACGCGGCGGCCGTGGTCACGGCCCGTTCGAAGATCAGCTTCTTGACGGGGGAGCCCGCCTGCGCCTTGAACCGGGCGCCCACCAGGATCTTCTCGAAGACCCGGGGCACCGCGAGGATGAACGTGGGCTTGAACCGGGCGAGGTCGTCCATCAGCTGGGAGACGTCCGGGGTGTGCGCGAGGGTGATCCCGGCGTCCAGTGACGTGACCTCCACGAAGCGCGCGAAGACGTGGGCGAGCGGCAGGAACAGCAGGGTGCGGGCACCCTCGGCCATGATGGGTCCCGCCACGGGGATCGTGTTCTGCGAGCACGCCACGAAGTTGCGGTGCGTGAGCTCGCAGCCCTTCGGCGGGCCCGTGGTCCCCGAGGTGTAGATCAGGGTGGCGGTGTCGTCGAGGGAGACGCCGTCGTAGGGGCCGGTCAGGTCCGTTCGCCCCGAGCCCGCGGCCACGAGTGCGTCGAGGGAGAGCTCGTCCGACGTCGTGTCGAAGACGCAGATCCGCTGTGCGGCCGGGAACGCAGTGATCTCCGCGGCCGCGCGCACGCGGTCCGCGAGCTCGTCGGTCTCCGCGAAGACCGCGACGGCCTCGGAGTCCGAGAGGATCCACGCGATCTGGTCAGGTGAGGAGGTGTCGTAGACCGGCACGGGAACCGCCCCGAGCCACCACAGCGCGAAGTCCGCGAGGCTCCACTCGTAGCGCGTGCGGCTCAGCAGCCCCACGCGGTCCCCGGCACCGATGCCCCGGGCGGCCATGCCCCGGGCCAGCCCGACGACCTCGTCGCGGAACTGCCGGGCGGTGACGTCCCGCTCGCGCCCCGGCGCGAGGACCGTGTAGAGGACCGCATCGGGTGTCTTCTCCGCACGCTCCGCGAGGATGTGGGCGGTGCCGGGGTACGGCAGGGGGTCGACGATGGCGGGGGCACTGACGCGTCTCATGGGGAACCTTCCTGGTGAGATCGAGCCTCAGCCTACTGTGTGTTTCCGTTCATACACCGGCGCGACGCTCGGGTGACGGCGCGATGCGCGGACGACGGCGAGGCACTCAGACCACGGCGCCGTCGTCGTCCTCCTGGGCGTCCTCGGGCAGCGCCCGGAAGACGAGGACAAGACCTGCCACGATCCCGGCGATCCCCGCAACCCACACGAGCCCGGGCAGGGGGCCGGGCAGCAGGGCGAGGCCCAGCATGATCACAAGGACCGCCAGGATCACGCCCAGAGCCCGCAGCATCGCGGGGGAGATCCCGCTCGTCACGGGGCCCGGGTCAGGGTCGTAGCGTTCGTCGGCGGGATCCTCCGTGAGCTCCGGGGGAATCCCGTCCGCGGGCTGCTCGCGGGGCTCCCAGGGAACATCCTCCGCCCAGGGCTCCAAGTCCTCGTCGTCACGGGGGACGTCGTCCCACGTGTTGGCGCGGATGATGCTCTCGAACGGGTCCTCGGAGGGGGTGCGTCCGCTCATGCCCGGTCCCCGGGCAGGAACGGCTCACCGCGGGAGAGCCGCTGGACGGCGTCGCGCGAGGTGGCCTCGACCACCGGGGCGTCGCGGTCGAGGGTGGCCACGTGGTAGCTCTCGTGCAGCGGGACCACGAGCACCTCGCCGCGGCTGCGCCGCGCAAGCAGGTCCGCGGACGACCCGGAGACCACGTGGTCCTCGTCGGAGCGGAACACCACGGCCGGTGCCGTGACGGCGGGGAGCATCCGCACGGTGTGGTGCATGAGGGTGTTCAGCTGGGCCACTGCGGCCAGGGGAGTGCGGTCGTAGGCGGACTCCAGCCCGGTGGGGTGCTTGATGTCGCTGCCGATGCCCTCGAGGGACGGGACGGCCGGGGCGAGCACGTGGCTGAAGCGGGCCATCCGGTTCACCAGCGCCAGGGCGGGGTTCACCAGCAGCACACCGGAGACGTCCCGCCGCGCGGCGGTGTGCAGCGCGAGCGCGCCGCCCATGGACAGCCCGCACACCACCACGTGCTCGTGCTCCCGGCGCAGCGCCCAGTACTCGGCGTCCACGGCGTCCCGCCAGTCCTGCCAGTGCTGACCGGCGAGGTCCTCCCAGCGGGTCCCGTGACCCGGCAGGAGGGGGACGCGCACGCCCGGGTGGGCGCCGTCGTCGTCGACGGCCGTGTGGATCGCCCGCGCCCACTGCGCCACGGAGGCAGTGGTCGAGGTGAAGCCGTGGAGCACCAGCACCCCCACGGAGGAGGTGCCGGGAAGGGACAGGGGGCCGTGCTGCGGATCCGGAGACATGGCGCCATTGTGCCAGCCGCCGGCCCGCCCCGTGAGAGAATCGCCCGTGGACGCCCGGCCACGGGCCCCGCTCCCGGCGACGACGACGGACCCGCCCACCACCCGCACGGTGCGGCGCGTCCACGAAAGGCTCCCACTGATGGTGTACATGTTCCTGCGGACCTATGTGGTGGCGCCGGTGGTCAACCTGATCTGCCGCCCCACGGTGATCGGCCTCGACAACGTTCCCGCCGAGGGCCCCGCGATCCTCGCGAGCAACCACCTCTCCGTCCCGGACTCGATCTTCATGCCCGTGGCCGTTCCCCGCCAGGTCTACTTCCTGGCGAAGTCGGAGTACTTCACCACCCCGGGCCTGCGCGGGCGGGTCGTCGCGTGGTTCTTCCGCGCCATCAACCAGATCCCCATGGACCGCCGTGGGGGACGGGCCAGCGCGGAGTCCCTCAGCGCGGGGGGCCAGGCGCTCGCCGAGGGCAAGCTCGTGGGCATCTACCCGGAGGGAACGCGGTCGCGGGACGGGCGGCTGTACCGGGGGAAGATCGGTGTGGCCCGGCTCGCGCTCGAGACGGGTGCTCCCGTGATCCCCGTGGCCATGCACGGCACGGACCGCATGCAGCCCCTGGGCTCGCGCTTCCCGGACCCGCGCCGCGCGAAGATCACCACCACGTTCGGCGAGCCCATGGACTTCTCCCACCTGATGTCCCAGCACGGGGACCACGCCACGCTGCGGCGCGTGACCGACGAGATCATGGCGGCCATCCAGCAGCTCTCCGGGCAGGAGCAGGCCGATGTCTACGCCGCTGACCACAAGCGCCAGCTCGCGCAGGAGAGGGCCCGGGAGAAGTCCGGGGGCCTGTCCTCCCAGGCGCGCGAGGTCGCCCAGGCCACGAAGGACAAGGGCCGCGCGGTGACGGAGGCCGTCTCCCAGCAGGCCGGGGCGCTGGGGGAGAAGCTGCGGGATCGTTCACATGACGGAACGGACGAGCAGGGCCGCCGCTGAACGGCCTACACTGTCCGAATGAGTTCCCTGACCCTGCCTGAACAGTTGCGATCCCCGGCATCGTCCCTGCGTGCCGCGAACTACCCCGGCCTGGACGACTGGCGGGGCAAGACCATCGGCCAGCACCCCCAGTGGGCGCAGCACCCTGACTTCGCGCGGTCCATCGAGGAGCTCAACACGGTGCCGCCGCTCGTCTTCGCGGGCGAGGTGGACCGGTTGCGCGCGCGCCTCGCGGAGGTCGCTAGCGGCGAGGCCTTCTTCCTCCAGGGCGGCGACTGCGCCGAGACCTTCGAGGGCGCCACGGCGGACAAGATCTCCGGGCGCGTGCGCACCCTGCTGCAGATGGCCGTGGTGCTCACCTACGGTGCCTCGATGCCCGTGGTGAAAATGGGCCGCATGGCCGGGCAGTTCTCCAAGCCGCGCTCCTCGAACGAGGAGACCCGCGACGGCGTGACCCTGCCCTCCTTCCGCGGCGAGATGGTCAACGGCTTCGACTTCACCCCGGAGTCCCGCGAGCACGATCCGAACCGGATGCTGCGCGGCTACCACACCTCGGCGTCCACCCTGAACCTGATCCGCGCGTTCACCCAGGGCGGCTTCGCGGACCTGCGCCGCGTGCACCAGTGGAACATGGGCTTCGCCGCCAACCCCGCCTACTCCCGGTACGAGACCATGGCGCGGGAGATCGACCACGCGGTGAAGTTCATGGCCGCGTGCGGCGCGGACTTCGACGCGCTGCGCACCACCGAGTTCTTCGCGGGCCACGAGGCGCTGCTGCTCGACTACGAGCGGGCCCTCACGCGCATCGACTCCCGCACGGACCTGCCGTACGGCACCTCCGCCCACTTCCTGTGGATCGGGGAGCGCACCCGCGAGCTCGACGGCGCCCACGTGGACCTGCTCTCGCGGCTGCGCAACCCCATTGGCGTGAAGCTCGGCCCGGGCACCACCGGCGAGGACGCGCTGCGCCTGATCGACGCCCTGGACCCCGAGCGCGAGCCCGGACGCCTGACGTTCATCACCCGCATGGGCGCCAAGAACATCCGGGAGAAGCTTCCCCCGGTCATCAAGGCGGTCCAGGAAGCGGGCGCCAGGCCCGTGTGGGTCACCGACCCCATGCACGGCAACACGGTGTCCCTGCCCTCCGGGTACAAGACCCGCAACTTCGACGACGTCGTGGACGAGGTGCGCGGCTTCTTCGAGGTGCACCGCGAGCTGGGCAGCTTCCCGGGCGGCATCCACGTGGAGATGACGGGCGACGACGTCGCGGAGTGCCTGGGCGGCTCGGATCCCGTGGCCGAGTCCTCCTTCGCGGAGCGCTACGAGACGCTGTGTGATCCGCGGCTGAACCACATGCAGTCCCTGGAGATCGCGTTCCTCGTGGCGGAGTACCTCTCGAACCAGAACTGAGCGCATCCCTGACACCGCCCCGGTGCCCCCCTCTCCGGGAGGCGGCACCGGGGCGGTGTCCGTGTGCGGGGACGATGACGGCTGGAGGGCACGTCGGTTGCGAGGAATCCCGAATCAGAGCACGGTGAGGAAGACGGTGTCGCCCTCCTCGCGCTGGCTCACCACGCGGTGCAGGTGGGAGCCCACGGGAGCAGAGACCTCCACCGTGTAGCCCTTCGCCTCGAGGGTGCTGCGCGCCTCCTCCTCGCTCTGGCCGACCACGTTCGGCGGATCCCCCTGCGGGCTGTCCGCCGCGACGGTCAGGTCCACAGCCGTGCCCTCGTCCACGCTTGCGCCCGCGGCGGGGGACTGCGAGACCACGGTGTCCACGGCCTGGGTGGAGTAGGTGCTCGTCACCGTGCCCACCGTGAGCCCGGCGTCCGTGACCGCGGTCCGTGCGGCGTCGGCGGAGAGACCCGTGAACGTGGGGACGTCCACGCGGGCCGGTCCCTCGGAGACGAGCAGGTTGACCTGCTCGATGCCGCGCACGGAGGCGGAGGCGGCCGGGTCCGTGGAGATCACGGTGCCCTCCGGTGCGTCCCGGCTGGTGGTGGAGCGCACGCCCACGTTGGAGATGCCCGCGGCGTTCAGTGCGCGCTCTGCGCTGGCGGCGTCCTGCCCCGCCACGGCGGGAACCGTGGCGGACGCGGTGCCCGGCGCCGAGCCCAGCCACCAGCCCAGGAATCCTGCGACCGTCAGCAGCAGCGCGAACAGGATCACGGCGACCGCCACGTGCAGCGGTGGCAGGTTCGGGTTCAGGCGGACGCGCGGAGTCTCGGGGGAGCGGCGCGCAGTGGAGCCGGACTGCCGGCCGGCGCGGGCGCCCACTGCGGTGGTGGTTCCGGTGGCCTCAGGGTCGTAGCTCGGAAGGATCGGGGAGGTGGGCGGGCCGCTGCGTGGCGTTCCCATCACGCGGGTGGCGTAGGGATCTGGGCGGATCGTGGCGGTGCGCTCTGCGGTGCCCAGCGCCTCCGTCGCGGCCTCGCCGCCCGGTGCGCCATCCCCGAGGGTGCCGGAGTCAGATGCGCTGCCCAGACGATTCCGGGCGTCGAACGCCTCGGTTGCCATCTCGTCCCCGTGCCGCGTGGTGGTGCCGAACACCTCGGTGGGTGCCTCGCCCGCGGACTCGGCGCGGGCGGCGTCGCCGTCGAGCGCGGAGAGCGGTTGCGTCAGTGCGGTGTCGAGGGAGGGCGGGTCCTGGGGCGCCGGCAGGGAACGGCGGATGGCGAGCGCGAGGTCCAGCAGTGCGGCGGCGTCCACGGGCCGGCGGGAGGCATCGCGCGCGGTGGCTCGCAGCACGAACTCGTCCAGGGTGGGCGGCACCCCGGGGACGACGCCGCTCGGGGCCGGGACGTCGCGGCTCACATGGGCGTTGACCACCTGCAGGGCGGTGCCCGTGTAGGGGCGCGAGCCCGTGAGCATCTCGTACGCCATGATTCCCACGGCGTAGACGTCGCTGCGCTGATCCACGGGACCGTCCCCCACGAGCTCGGGGGCCGCGTAGCCCACCGTGCCCAGGACGGTCGCGCTCGCGGTGTGCTCGTCCACGGCGCGCATCAGTCCGAAGTCCGCGACCTTGACCTGGCCGTCCTCGGTGAGCAGGACGTTCTCGGGCTTGACGTCCCGGTGGATCAGACCGATCCGGTGGGCCTGCCCGAGGCCGCGCAGAACGGGGATCAGCAGGTCCAGCGTCCGCCGCGGGGACAGCGGCGCCTCCCGGGCGATGATCTCCCGCAGGGTGGGCCCGGACACGTACTCGAGCACGAGGTAGAGCTCGCCCTCGCGGGTGTGCCCCTGGTCCAGGACCGAGACGACGTTGGGATGCTGCAGCCGAGCCGCGGACTTCGCCTCGCGCTGGGCCCGGCGCACGAACGAGGAGTCGTCCGCGAGGTGCGGGTGCATGATCTTCAGCGCCACGGGCCGGTCCAGGCGCTCGTCGATCCCCTCGTACACGGTCGCGGAGCCGCCGCGCGCGATCCTGCGCCGGACCGTGTAGCGGTTCTCGAGCAGGGTCCCCTCGCGGGGGTCGTTGGTGCTGCTACTGGGCAAAGTCTCGTTCCTGTGCGCTCACGGCCTTCACGTACGCCTTGGTGTCGGGGTACATACCGTACGTCCGCACGCCGTGCAGACCCTGGTAGTAGGCCGCGATGCCCACGTCCTTGGACGGGGCCGTGTCCTGCAGCTCGCGGATGATCGCCACCCCGGCCGTGACGTTGTCGCGGGGGTCCAGCAGGTCCAGGTCCCGGCCCACCATGGCCGAGGCCCAGTCGCCAGCGGCAGGCAGCACCTGCATGGTGCCCACGGCGTCCGCGGGGGAGACCACCGAGTGGCGGAAACCAGACTCCTGGGAGGCATGCGCCAGAGCGAGCGCGGGGTTCACGCCCATGGACTCTGCCGTGCTGCGCACCAGCTCCCGCAGCTCGTCCGGGGACGGCTGGGCGCGATCGGTGAGCTGTTGGCGGTGGGTGTCCGCGGAGGCGACGACCTCGGCGGGGTACGTGCGCCCGGCCATCGACGTGGGCCCCGTCGTCGGGGCGGAGCCGGCGGCGCCGTGGGCCGGGTGGGCCCCGGCTGCGGCGTCCGTCGCGGCTGCGGTGTCCGTGGTGTCCAGGGGATCCTCCGACGACGTCGTACGGCCACTCTGTGCCCCATCAGGGGCAGGCACAGCGAGACTCTGCCCGGGGCGCAACCCGGCACCTGCCGGGAGGCCGTTGGCGGCCGCGAGGTCCGCGACGCTCACCCCGTGGCGCAGCGCGAGGTCCCAGAGGGTGTCACCGGAGGCCACCGTGTGACGGGCGACGGGGTGGGAACCGGTGCGGGCGGCGTCGTCGCGCTCGGCGCCGTCCATCGAGGTGCTGGCCCGCGTGCCGCGCTCATTCGCGGCACCTGCCTGCGTGGCGGTGGGCAGCGTGAGGCGCTGGCCCGGTCGGAGCATCCCGTGCGCCGGGACGTCGTTGGCGGCCATCAGCTGGGTGACCGTGACGCCGTGGGCGGCGGCGAGGGACCAAAGGGAGTCCCCGGCCCGCACGGTCACGGCGGAGGAGCGCGTCTGCTGAGAGGCATGGACGCTGTGAGCGGGTGCGGTCGCGGCGTGCGCGGGGCCGATGGTCCCCAGAGCGGTGAGCGCGGCCAGCGCGGCCGCCGAGCCCTGCGCGGCGCGGCGACCCCACGCGGGTCGCGGGGAGGGGCGGTCGTGGGGCGGCTCAACCGGCATGTTCGCGATTCCTGCCTCGGGTGGGGGAAGTAGGGGGTGCACGCGGTGCGCTCGCGGGCGGCGCGTGTCCCCACCAGATTACCCGACGACTCCGGCCCGGCCCCGGGGGTGTGAGCCTGGCGCCGCGCCGTGGCAGAGTAGTGCCCGTGAACTACGCAACGGATCTGACACCCGAGGAATTTGCCGAGCTGGATGCGCTTGTGGGCGAGTGGAGCTATCTGCCGGACATCGCCGAGGCCATGGACGTGCAGGTGACGCGAGTGCACCGGCTCATGGACGACGGCTCCCTGCTCGAGGTCCGCCGCCCCGAGGACCGCGTGCGCGTGGTGCCCGCCGAGTTCATGGACGGCTCCCACCCCCTCGACTCCCTCAAGGGCACCGTGGGTGTGCTGCGCGACGCCGCGTTCACGGACGCGCAGGCCATCCGCTGGCTCTTCACCGCGGACGAATCCCTGCCGGGCCGCCCCATCGACGCGCTGCGGCGCGGTCAGAAGACAGAGGTGCGACGGCGGGCCCAGGCTCTGGGCTGGTAAGGCACGGGCCCGGTTCTACCGGGCGCGCCGCACGGCGGCGTCGGCGAGGTTGCGCAGCCCGGCCCGGCTCACCCCGTCCGTGGCGAGGGCGGCCAGGCCCTCGTCCGAGGTGGTCACCAGCGAGTCGATGAGCTCCTCCGAGCGCGCCAGCGCGCCACTGTCACGGATCAGTGTGCGGGCCCGGTCGACGTCCCGGTCGCCGAGTTCCGGGGTGCCCAGCACAGAGTCGAGCCACGCGTTCCCGGCGGGGTCGCCGTACTGCGCGCACAGCGCCACCAGGGCGGTGCGCTTGCCCTCGCGGATGTCGTCCCCGGCGGGCTTGCCCGTGGTCTCGGGATCCCCGAAGACTCCCAGAACGTCGTCGCGCAGCTGGAAGGCCTCCCCGAGGGGCAGGGCGAAGGCGGTGCACGCGGTCAGGAAGGCGGGTCCCGCCCCGGCCAGTGCGGCACCGATGCTCACGGGGTGCTCCACCGAGTACTTGGCGGACTTGTAGCGCAGCACGGTCATGGCGCGCTCCAGCTGCTCGCGGGGATCCTGCGGGGCCGGGGAGACCTCGGCGTGGATGTCGAGGTACTGGCCCACCATGACCTCGGTGCGCATGGTCGAGAACAGCTCGCGAGCCCGTGCCGCGGCGGGCGCGGGGACCCGGGCCGCGGCGTCGGCGAAGAGCTGCTCTGCGAAGGACAGACTCATGTCGCCGGTGAGCACCGCGGCGCTCACCCCGAAGTGCTCGGCGTCCGCGGCCCAGCGGGACTCACGGTGCAGCGACTCGAAGACCCGGTGCACGCTCGGGTTCCCGCGGCGGGTGTCCGAGCGGTCCAGGATGTCGTCGTGGATCAGCGCGGCGGTCTGGAACAGCTCGAGCGCCGCGGCCGCGATCTCGGGCTCGGGCTCGTGCGCCCCACCGCCAGCCGCGCGCCATCCCCAGTAGCACAGCCGCGCCCGCAGCCGTTTGCCGCCGTGGGTCAGCCGCTCGATGGCGTCCACGAGGTCCGTGGCGGAGGGCGAGATGCCCGTGACGCGCTCGCGCTCGGCGCGGAAGAACTCCCGCAGCCGGGCGTCCAGCCGGGCGGAGAACTCCCGGTCCTGGAGCGCTGCGGTCGCGGTCGCGTCGGAGGGGGTCATGCCGGGGCACCTCTGTTCTGGGGAAGTCGCTCCGCAGGAGTTCTGCTGCGCCCGTCCAGCCTAACCGGCCGCCGCGGCGTGCGTGTCGGAGCCTCCACCTACTCTTGCACCTGGAATGCCGATGGGCGCGGTTGCGAGAGGAGCGGGATGGCGGGTCCGAGTGCGGAGCAGCTGGAGCAGTACCGGCGCTGCGCGATCCTGCACGTGGACATGGACATGTTCTACGTGGGGGTGGAGCTTCTCAACGCCCCGCAACACCGGGGCCGGCCCGTGATCGTGGCGGGCTCCGGCGCCCGTTCCGTGGTGCTCTCCGCGTCCTACGAGGCCCGCGAGTTCGGCGTGCACTCGGCCATGCCGCTGATGCAGGCCCGCGCGCGGTGCCCCTCCGCCGTGCTGTTGGAGCCGCACAAGGAGGCCTACGCGCACTACTCGCGCATCGTCATGGGAATCTTCCGCTCGGTCACGGACCGCGTGGAGCAGCTGAGCGTGGACGAGGCGTTCCTGGACGTCTCAGGGGCCATCAGACGCTGCGGACCGCCCGTGGAGATTGCTCGGCGGCTGCGGCGCGAGATCCAGGAGTCCACGGGGCTCACGGCGTCGGTGGGCGTCGCCGAGAACAAGACGGTCGCCAAGATCGCCTCCGCCTACTGCAAGCCGGACGGGCTGCTGGTGGTCGCCCCCGAGCACACGCGGGCGTTCCTCGCCCAGCTGCCCGTCAACAAGCTGTGGGGTGTGGGCCGGCGCACCACCGAGACGCTGCAGGCCGCGGGTCTTCCCACGGTGGGCGACATCGCGGCCACCCCGCTGCCCCGCCTGCACTCGCTCGTGGGGGTGGCGGCCGGCACCCACCTGCACCAGCTGTCCAACGGGCACGACCCCCGCCCGGTGACACCCGTGCGGGAGGAGAAGAGCCTCGGCGCCGAGCGCACGTTCGAGCGCGACGTCGCCGAGACCGCCGCCCTGAAACGGGTGCTGCTCGGGCTCAGCCACGACACCGCGGCCCGGCTGCGCCGCCACGGGCTGCGCGCCGGGCGCGTGGGGCTGAAGCTGCGCTACGCGGACTTCGCCACGATCAGCCGCTCGCACACGCTCGGGCACCCGGTGACCTCCGCGCACGACCTCTACACCGAGGCCTGCTCGCTGCTGGACGGGATCGGCCCGCGACCCCAGGCCGTGCGGCTGCTCGGGGTGCGTGCCGAGAAGCTCACGGGCAGCGAGCACGCCCTGCAGCTGAGCCTGGACGGCCGCGAGGCGGAGTGGGGCGCGGCGGAGGAGGCCATGGACCGGGTGCACCACAGATTCGGCCCCGGCACGCTGCGCCCGGCCAGACTCATGGGGCCCACGATGCCAAACCGCCCCGCACGGGATATTCTGGACGACACGTGAGGCTCGCCCGCCCCACGCTCAACCCCTCAGGAGGAATCGTGCCTCTCTCCGAGCACGAACAGCAGCTTCTCGCCCAGCTCGAGAAGCAGCTGCACGAAGAAGACCCCCGCTTCGCATCCACCATGCACAAGGAGGCGGCGCGGGGCCGCGGCTCCATGCGCAACCTGGTGCTGGGCGTGGTGATCGCGGTCGTCGGGCTGGGCGTTCTCCTGGCCGGTGTCTCCACCCACCTGATCGTCGTGGGAGTCCTGGGCTTCGTGCTCATGGCCGCCGGCGCGTACGTGGCCACCCTGCGCAGCAAGGCAGCCCCCGGCGAGGTTCCGGGCACGGGGCGCACGCCACGGTCACCCCGTGACAGCTCCTCCGGTTCTGGAAAGTCCTCCACTTTCCTCCAGAACCTCGAGGAGAAGTGGGACCGGCGCAACCAGGGCGGGCGCTGACCCCCTCTCCACCACAGTCTCGGACCGCACGGTCCACGAAGAGCTCCCCGGCACACCGCCGGGGAGCTCTTCTCGTTCCCGCCCCTCGTCAGCCCCGGTTTTCCGGGCCGGGAGAGGGCGTCGGGTGCGCGACGTCGGGCTCCGGCCCAGGTTCTCGAGCCGTGTCGTGGAGCGGATCCGCATTGACGGGGGAGGGGTGTGGAGTAAAGTGGAGGGCGGTAGAGAAGCGAGGGTCGGGCTGGCCCTCATCCGAAGGCGGTGGCGATGTTTCTCGGAACATACGAGCCGCGTCTGGATGAGAAAGCACGGCTGATCCTTCCGGCCAAGTTCCGGGCTGAACTGGCGGACGGACTGGTGCTGACACGAGGGCAGGAACGTTGCCTCTACGTGTTCAGCGCGCAGGAGTTCGCCAGGGTGCACGAACAGATGAGAGCGGCACCGCTGTCGTCGAAGCAGGCCAGGGACTACATCCGCGTTTTTCTCTCCGGGGCATCGGACGAGATCCCGGACAAGCAGGGCCGCATCACCATTCCCGCGTCACTTCGTTCGTACGCGGGCCTGGACAGGGAACTGGCGGTGATCGGGGCGGGAAGCCGCGCCGAGATCTGGGATGCGGCCGCCTGGCAGCAGTACCTCGCGGAGAAGGAAGCGGCCTTCTCCGACACCGAGGACGAGGTGATACCCGGTCTCTTCTAGGGAGCGGGAGCAGCCGGAGGTGCGCACGCGACGTCGCCGGTCGTGAGATCTCCAGCCGCCCACGTCACCGTCCTGACTCGACTTCCCCCGAGTCAGGCCGGATTCGAGGGGCGAGCGGCGGATGGGGATCTGGTGACCGGCCGCACGTGGGCCGCGCCGCACGGTGCGTAGCCGCCATGCAGACGGACCCCGTGGACACGGTGCGGTACATGAACGGCACCGCGGATGAACGGCCCGGGCCGGGCACACCTCGACAAGACCCCCAGGTAACACCCGCGACGGACCAGGAGCCCGGCATGGAAGACGCGCCCGCCGAGCAACGGCACATCCCCGTGATGCTGGGGCGCTGCCTGGACCTGCTGGCCCCCGCGCTGGACACCCCGGAGCCGGTCGTCGTCGATGCAACCCTCGGGATGGGCGGCCACACCCACGCCATGCTCGAGCGCTTCCCCTCCTTGCGCGTAGTGGGCATCGACAGGGACCCGCAGGCCCTTGAGCTGGCCGGTGCGCGCCTGGCCCGCTTCGGCTCGCGCTTCCAGGGCGTCCACAGCACCTATGACCACGTTGCGGACGCCGCCGCCCTCGCCGGGGTGGAGCGGGTGGACGGCATCCTCTTCGACCTCGGCGTCTCCTCGCTGCAGCTCGACGAGCGCGAACGCGGTTTCGCCTATTCCTTCGACGCGCCCCTGGACATGCGCATGGACTCGCACGCGCAGCTCTCCGCCGCCACCGTGGTCAACGAGTACACGGAGGCGGAGCTGCGCGACATCATCTACCGCTGGGGAGAGGACCGCTTCGCCCCCCGGATCGCGCGGGCCATCGTCGCGGCCCGCGCGCAGACGCCGCTGCGCACCACGGCCCAGCTGGTCGACGTCGTCCGCTCGGCCGTGCCCGCCGCGGCCCAGCACAAGAAGGGCCACCCCGCCAAGCAGACGTTCCAGGCGCTGCGGATCGAGGTCAACGAGGAGCTCGACGTGCTGGAGCGTGCCGTTCCCGCGGCGGTGGAAACTGTCAGGGTGGGAGGGCGTGTCGTCGTCATGAGCTACCACTCCCTGGAGGACAGAATTGTGAAGCAGGAGTTCGCCCGCGGCGCCCGCTCCACGGCTCCCAAGGGCTTTCCCGTGGAGTTGCCCGAGCACCGTCCCTCGCTGACCGTGCTGACGCGCGGCGCCGAGCGGGCCACGCCGGAGGAGACCGAGGGCAACCCGCGGGCCGCCTCGGCACGGCTGCGCGCGGTGGAGAAGCTCCGCGAGACCACGACCCCAGGGAGCGTCCGATGAGCAGTGCGGCCACCACCGCCTCGAGCGGCGCCTCCGAGGGCCACGGCCCGGAGCGCCGTCGGCCCCTGTCCGTGGTGCCTCACCGAGCCAGCCGTCGCAGCCGCGTATCCACAGTGGTGATGTGTGCGCTCGCGCTCGCCGCCGCGCTGGTGGGGATCCTCGTGCTCAACATCCAGATCACGCAGGGGCAGTACGAGCTCACCGAGCTGACGGGCCAGCAGCGCGCCCTGTCCCAGGAGAACGAGGCCCTGACCCAGGACATCGAGGCGAACTCCGCCCCGCAGAACCTCGCGGCCCGGGCCAACGACCTCGGCATGGTCAGCGCGAAGGACGTGGGCAGCATCGACATCGCCTCTGGAGCTGTGAGCGCGCCGTCCGCCGTGGCCGAGAAGGGCGACCCGCAGAACATCCTCGTGCCGCCGGCCAAGCTGAAGGGCTCCGACGCCGCCGAGGCCAACCGCCGTGCCGCCGAGGAACGCGCGGAGAAGCGGGCCAAGGAGGAGGCGGACAAGAAAACCGCCGAGCGCGAGGCCGCCCAGAAGGCCGACAACGCGCGGGACCTCAACGGGGGCTCGTTGCCCGCGCCGTCGCAGCGCGCACCCGGCAACTGACGCCGAGGGTCCACACGTCGGACCCGCGACCACCACCCATCGGAGGGAGCCGCACCACGCCGGAGTCCAGGAAACGAGGAAGACCGTGTCACCATCCACAGCGCGCAGGAACCGACTGCTCAGGCCCTACTCGCGCATGCAGGTGGGCATCGCCGTGCTGCTGGTGCTGCTGCTGCTGGTGGTGGGCAAGCTCTTCTGGATCCAGGGACTGGACCCCAGCGGCAGGGCGGAGGCTGCGGCGGCGCAGCGCACGCTGGTGGAGTCGATCCCGGCGGTGCGCGGTGAGATCACCGACTCCCGGGGCGCGGTGCTCGCCCGCACACTGCAGCGCTACGACATCACGGTGGACCAGACGGCGGTCACCTCGGTGGACGTCCCCAGCACGGACGGCTCCACCCAGACCGTGACCCCCACCCAGGCGGTGTACAAGATCGCCGACGCCCTGGGAATGAGCGACACCGACGTCAAGAAGGCGCTGGACGGCGACAAGACCTTCAACTATGTGGCCCGCGGCGTGACCCCCGAGCAGTACAACAAGCTGCGGGAGCTGAACCTGCCCTACATCTATGGCCAGCCCACGTTCCAGCGCAGCTACCCGAACGGCTCCCTGGGCGGCTCGGTGGTGGGCTTCCTCGGCGGGGACAGCCAGGCGCTGGGCGGCATCGAGCAGACCCAGGACTCCGCGCTGCGCGGCACGGACGGCGAGCGGCGCTTCGAGATCTCGGGCGACGGCGTGCGCATCCCCGTGGCCCCGCAGGAGCAGAAGGCCGCCCAGAACGGCTCGGACGTGCAGCTCTCCCTGGACAGCGACGTGCAGTTCTTCGCCGAGCAGGCGGTGCGCGAGCGCGCCAAGGCCCTGAAGGCAGAGTGGGGCACGGCCGTCGTGATGGACGTGAAGACCGGAAAGGTGCTGGCGCTGGCGGACACCTCCTCCGTGGATCCGAACGCGCCCGGGGAGGCCAAGGCGGAGGACCTCGGGGTGCGCGCGGTGACGCAGTCGGTGGAGCCGGGCTCCACCGAGAAGATCGCCACACTCGCCGGTGCGCTGGACCGGGGGATTGTGACCCCGTCCACCCAGATCACGGTGCCCTCCTACCTGCAGATCGGCTCGGAGAAGATCACGGACGCGTTCGACCACCCGGCGCAGAACCGCACGGTCGCGGGCATCATCGGGGACTCCATGAACACGGGAACGGTGATCATGGGCTCCAAGATGGACAAACAGACCCGGCACGACAACCTCGCGAACTTCGGGGTGGGCCAGGCCACGGGCATCGAGCTGCCCGGCGAGTCCACCGGCATCCTCGCTCCCGCGGACCAGTGGGACGCCCGCCAGGAGTACACAGTGCTCTTCGGCCAGGGCGTCTCCCAGACCCCGCTTCGCACTGCCTCGATCTTCCAGGCCGTGGCCAACAAGGGCCGTCAGATCGAGCCGCGCATCGTGAACTCCGTCACGGCGGCGGACGGCACCGTGAGCACCCCGCAGAGCCCCGAACCCAAGCAGGTGCTCTCCGAGTCCGCGGCCCAGGACACGCTGGACGTGATGGAGAACGTGGTGACCCAGGGCGGTGCCAAGGAGGCCGCCGTGCCGGGCTACCGCGTGGGCGGCAAGACGGGAACGGCCGAGGCCCCGAGCGACAGCGGCGGCTACGACGGCTACACGACCTCGTTCGTGGGCGTGGCGCCCATGGAGGATCCGCAGTACCTGGTGGCCGTGACCATGCAGCGCCCCCAGGGCGACGTCCACACGGTCGGGGTCACCTCCACGTTCTCCACGATCATGTCCCAGGTGCTCCACCACTACAACGTGGCACCCTCCACCACCGAGGGCCCGAAGTTCGACATGCAGGTCCCGGAGAACATCAAGCGGGACGTGACCCCGGAGAACGCCCTCGAGCAGACCTGGCCCGAGCCGAGCAGGGACGACTCCCAGGGCTAAACTTCCGATGCAGGCGCGCACAGCGTGGACTACTACCGGTGAGCTGCCGGCCCGGGTGAGCGGGGATCGTTCGCAGACAGGTTTCGAGAAGGACTTTCATGGAGACATCTGCCCACGAGGGGGTCGACGCGCAGAGCATGCGTCCCTCCCGACCCGTGCCCCACACGGTGCAGGAGTTGGCCCGGCTGACCGGTGCCGAACTGGTGCCCGCCCGTTCCGATGCGGCCGGCGCGGTGACGGGCGTGGTCCTGAACTCGCGCGAGGTGCAGCCCGGTGACCTCTACGCGGCACTGCCCGGTGCGCGGGTGCACGGGGCGCGCTTCGCCGGCGACGCCGCCGCCGCGGGTGCCGTGGCCGTGCTCACCGATCCGGTGGGTGCGCGTGAGCTCGCGGCGGCTGGTGTGGACCTGCCCGTGCTCGTGAGCCCGCAACCGCGCACGTGGGTGGGTCCGGTGGCCCGCGCGGTCTACGACTCCCAGCCGCAGGACGGCACCGGCCAGGAGCTCTTCGCCGTGACCGGGACCAACGGCAAGACCACCACCACGTACTTCACCACTTCGATCCTGCGCGCCCTGGGCCACACCACCGGGCTGATCGGCACCATCGAGATCCTCGCCGGAGACACCCCCATCCCCTCGCGCCTGACCACACCGGAGGCACCGCACGTGCACTCGCTGCTGGCCCTGATGCGCGAGCGCGGGATCACGGCCACGGGCATGGAGGTCTCCTCCCACGCCCTCGAGTACCACCGGGTGGACGGCGTGCGCTACGACATCGCCGGATTCACCAACCTGACGCAGGACCACCTGGACCTGCACGGCTCCATGGCCGAGTACTTCGAGGCCAAGGCGCAGCTGTTCACGGCGGAACGCACGCGGCGCGCCGTGCTCGTGCTCTCCGAGGACGACCCCTGGGGCGCCGCGATGGCGCAGCGCGCCCGCGAGAACCTGGGGGCCGAGAATGTGACGACCGTGGCCCTGCGCGGCAGCGACGCCGCGGGGGAGCCCGCGGACTGGACCCTCAGCTCGCTCGAACGCAGGGGGATCGGCAATGCGTTCCGGCTGCAGCACACGGACGGGACACAGCTGCGCGTGCACACGGGCTTGCCGGGCGAGTTCAACGTGGCCAATGCGGCGCTGGCCGTGCTCATGGTGCTGGACTCCGGCGTGGCCGTGGATGCCCTGCAGCGCGCGCTGGACGAGCACGACCCGCTCACCACGAGCGTGCCGGGCCGGATGCAGCTCGTGGGCACCGCCCCCACGTCCCTGGTGGACTTTGCCCACAACCCGGACGCGCTCGTGCGCTCCCTGCGATCGGTGACCCCCGAGGACCGCGAGGGCCGCGTGATCGTCGTCTTCGGCGCCACGGGCCAGCGGGACACGACCAAGCGGCCCGTCATGGGCAGGGTGGCCGCCGAGGAGGCGGACGTCGTGATCGTCACGGACGACGACCCCCACTCCGAGGAGCCCGCCCCCATCCGGGAGCAGGTGGCCGCCGGGGCCCGCGAGGCCGTGGCGAACGGAGCGCGCGCCACGGATGTGCTCGTCATCGAGCCGCGTGCCACGGCCATCCGCACGGCCGTTCGGATGGCCCGCCCCGAGGACTCGATCATCGTGGCCGGGCGCGGGCACGAGACCGCACAGGATTTCAACGGCGTGAGCGTCCCCCTGGACGATCGCGTGGAGCTGCGGAGCGCCCTCGAGGCGCTGCACGCGCACACGAAGGAGCAGAAATGATAGCCATCACCGCCGCCCAGGTGGCCGAGGCCGTCTCGGGCCGGCTCGTGGGGGTCCTGGACCCCTCGGCCGTGACCGTCACCTCGGTCACCACCGACTCCCGCGAGGTCGTGCCCGGCACACTGTTCGTGGCCAAGCCGGGGCAGAGCACGGACGGCCACCACTTCCTGCCGCAGGCCGCGCACGCCGGTGCCGTGCTGCACCTCACCGAGCGCGAGGTTGCCGAGGAGTCGGGAACACCCTTCCCGTCCGTCGTCGTGGAGGACGTGGTGCTCGCCATGGGCGCGCTCGCCTCGCACGTGCTCGGGCAGCTGCGCGCGGACCACGCTGTCACGGTGGTCGCCGTGACGGGCTCCGTGGGCAAGACCACCACCAAGGACCTGCTGCACGGGATCTTCAGCGCGCAGGGGCCCACGGTGGCCCCGCGCAACTCCTACAACGGCGAGGTCGGGGTGCCGCTGACGGTCTTCACCGCCACGGAGGAGACCGAGTTCTTCGTGATCGAGATGGGTGCCACGCACATCGGCAACATCCGCTACCTGTGCGAGATGGTCCGCCCGGACGTCGGTGCGGTGCTGTGCGTGGGCTCGGCCCACGCGGGCGAGTTCGGCGGCGTCGATAACATTGCGCGCGCCAAGGGGGAGATGGTCGAGGCACTGGCCCCGGAGGGCACCGCTGTGCTCAACGACGACGACGCCCGGGTGCGCGCCATGCGCGAACGCACCGTGGCGCGCGTGGTCTCCTTCGGCCAGGGCCCCGAGGCCCACGACGCGGCCACGGCGGACCCGCGCGTGTGGGCCGAGGACGTCACGACGGGCGCGGACGGCTGCCCGGTGTTCACCCTGCACCTGCCGGACGGCTCCGAGCACCCGGTGCGCTCGAAGCTGATCGGCGTGCACCACGTGACCAACCTGCTCGCGGGGGCCGCCGTCGCGTGGTCCGCCGGAGTGGATCCCGCGCAGATCGCAGCCGGCCTCGAGGGTGGCGCGCGCTCCCGGTGGCGCATGGAGCGCACCGAGCGCGCGGACGGCGTGACCGTGATCAACGACGCCTACAACGCCAACCCGCAGTCCATGAAGGCCGCGCTGCAGACGCTCGCGCAGCTGGGACGCGGGAACGCCGAGCACCCCGCCCGCCGCACGATCGCCGTGCTCGGCGCAATGCACGAGCTCGGCGAGGACTCCGTCCAGGCCCACGCGGATCTCGGGCAGCTGCTCGTGCGGCTGAACATCTCGCACGTGCTGGCCGTGGGGGATCTCGCCCGGCCCGTCTTCACCGCCGCGACCCTCGAGGGGTCGTGGGGCGAGGAGGCGGCCTGGGTGCCGGACGCCGAGCACGCAGAGGAGTACCTGCGGGAGCAGCTGCGCCCCGGGGACATCGTGCTGCTGAAGTCCTCGAACGCGGCGGGACTGAACCACCTGGGTGACCGGATCGCGGCATCCGGGTCCGAGACGATCCAGCGGGAGGTCTGAGCCGCATGATCCAACTTCTCATGGCATCGGGGCTCGGCCTCGTGTTCTCCATCTTCGGGACCCCGGTCCTCATCAAGCTCCTGGCCCGGCGCGGGTACGGACAGTACATCCGCGACGACGGCCCCACGTCCCACCAGACCAAGCGGGGCACGCCCACCATGGGCGGTGTGGCCATCCTGCTCTCGGTGGTGGCCGCGTACCTCGTGACCCACCTGATCAGTGTGCTCGCCTGGCCCGATAACGGGGGCATCACCCTCTCCGGGGTGCTGGCCCTGGGGCTCATGCTGGGCATGGGACTCGTGGGCTTTTTGGACGACTTCAAGAAGATCTCCAAGAAGCAGAACCTCGGGCTCACCGCCGCCGGCAAGATGATCCTGCAGGGGGCCATCGGAACGGCGTTCGCGGTCCTCGTGCTGTTCTTCCCGGACGCCTCCGGACACACCCCCGCCTCCACGGCGATCTCCTGGACGCGGGACACCGGGCTGGACCTCGCGTTCGCCGGGCCTCTCGTGGGCCTGGTCCTGTTCGTGGTCTGGGTGAACCTGATCGCCACCGGCACCACCAACGCCGTGAACCTCACGGACGGGCTGGACGGCCTCGCCACCGGCGCCTCGATCCTCGTGTTCAGCGGTTACATGCTCATCTCGCTGTGGCAGGCGGGGCACCTGTGCGACACCGTGGGGCAGGCCGCGTGCTACGAGGTCCGCGACCCCATGGACCTCTCGATCGTGGCCGCCGCCCTTGTGGGCGCGCTCATCGGTTTCCTGTGGTGGAACACCTCGCCCGCCAAGATCTTCATGGGCGACACCGGCTCCCTGGGTCTGGGCGGGGCGCTCGCGGCCTTCGCGGTGCTCTCCCGCACTGAGCTGCTGCTGGTGCTGATCGCGGGGCTCTTCGTGGTCATCACCCTCTCCGTGATCCTTCAGGTGGGTTACTTCAAGCTCTCCCACGGCAAACGGATCTTCAAGATGGCGCCCCTGCAGCACCATTTCGAGCTCAAGGGTTGGCAGGAGGTCACCATCGTGGTGCGCTTCTGGATCATTGCCGGGCTCTTCGTGGCCGCCGCCCTCGGGGTGTTCTACGGCGACTGGCTGCTGCACAACGGGGGAGCGTTCCCCGGCACCGAAGTGCTGCACTGACAGCGCTGGACCGACACCCCGCACCCGGTCTCCCCAGGGACCCCGGGACCCCCGACGAACGACACCCGGACCAGAGGAAGAAGAGGCACCGACCAGTCATGATGCACGCGAGCAACGAGAACCCCGTCCTGGACAACCCGCGGCTCACCGAGCTCACCAGCTGGGACGCCGACTGGTCCGGACTGCGCGTGGTGGTCGCCGGGATCGGCATCTCCGGCTTCGCCGCCGCGGACACGCTCATCGAGCTCGGTGCCCTCGTCACGGTCCTGGACTCGGGCGACAACGAACGCAACCAACAGGCCGCGGACACTCTGAAGATCGTGGGCGCGCGCGACGTCGTGCTCGGCCCGGACGCCATGACCCGCGTCCCGGACGTGGTCGGGGTCCGTCCCGACCTCGTGGTGACCTCGCCCGGAATCCGCCCCACGAACCCGCTGCTGACGGCGGCGCGCGAGGAGGGGATCCAGATCTGGGGGGACGTGGAGCTCGCGTGGCGCGTGAGCGAGCGCCGCGGCCGCCGCACCCCGCAGTGGCTGTGCGTCACCGGGACGAACGGGAAGACCACCACGGTGGGGATGACCGAGTCGATCCTGCGGTCCGCCGGGCTGAAGGCCATCGCTGTGGGCAACGTGGGCACCCCCATCCTGGACGCGCTGCGCGACCCGGTGGAGTACGACGTCCTCGCCGTGGAGCTCTCGAGCTTCCAGCTGCACTGGGCGCACTCGGTGTCCCCGCTGGCCTCGGCGGTGCTCAACGTGGCCGAGGACCACGTGGACTGGCACGGTAGCTTTGAGAACTACCGCGCGGACAAGTCCCGCGTGTACGAGAACACGCGCGTGGCGTGCATCTACAACGTGGACCAGCCGGGCGCGGAGGAGCTGGTGGAGGCGGCGGACGTGGTCGAGGGCTGCCGCGCGGTCGGCTTCACCACGGGCACTCCGGGTCTCTCGATGCTCGGGGTGGTGGACGAGCTGCTCGTGGACCGGGCGTTCGTCGCGGACCGTGCCACGAGCGCCGCGGAGATCGGCTCCGTCGCGGACACCGGGGACCTTCCCACACGTCACGGGGTGGCCAACGCGCTCGCGGCCGCCGCGCTGGCACGCGCGGCGGGAGTGGAGCCGGGAGCCGTGCGGGACGGGTTGCGGGCCTACCGCCCGGGGGAGCACCGGATCCAGCTCGTGGCCGAGACGGAGGGCGTGCGCTGGATCGACGACTCCAAGGCCACGAACCCGCACGCCGCGCAGGCCTCGCTCTCCGCGTTCGACACGGTGGTGTGGATCGCGGGAGGGCTGTCCAAGGGCGTGGACTACGACGAGCTCGTGGCGGCCAATGCGCAGCGCCTCAAGGCCGTCGTGGTCATCGGCACCGACGACGCCGCGCTGCTGGGCTCGCTCTCCCGGCTCGCCCCGGAGGTCCCGGTTCTGGCGGCCACACCGGGCCTGGCAGGTGGCACGGCCACCTCCAACGGGGAGCCCGCGATCGACCCCTCGGACGGGCACGCGGTGATGCGCCGCGCGGTGCAGCTCGCCGCGGCGCGGACCGAGCCCGGTGACACCGTGCTGATGGCCCCGGCCGCCGCGTCCATGGACCAGTTCACTGACTACGCGGACCGCGGCACGTCTTTCTCCCGCAGCGTCCACGAGGAACTAGGACTGGCATGAGCACACGCGCACCCGCACCGACTTCCCCCCAGGGCGAGGCGCCCGAGAGCACACCGCGCCCCGCCGGGGCGGCACTGACCACCCGCCTGCGCGCCCTGTGGCACCACCTCACGGACGGCCCGCTCTTCCACTCCTACTACGCCCTGGCCGGGTGTGTGATCCTGCTGACCGGCATCGGCGTGATGATGGTGCTCTCGGCCTCCGCCGTGGAGTCCATTTCCGACAGCCGCTCCGCGTACTCCCTGTTCGCCAAGCAGGCGGTCTTCGGGCTGGTCGGACTCGTTCTCATGTTCTCGCTCTCGCTGGTGCCCGCCCGCTGGTACCGCGCCGCGGCATGGCCCCTGTGGGGTCTCAGCGTGCTGCTCTCGCTGCTGGTCTTCTCCCCGTTGGGGCAGGAGGTCAACGGAAACCGGAACTGGCTGGTCCTCGGCGGGCAGTCCTTCCAGCCCTCCGAGCTCGCGAAGCTCGCGCTGTGCCTGTGGCTCGCCGCACTGTTCGCCAAGCAGGGGGACGTGGTGGAGCACGAGTGGAAGAAGGCGCTGTGGCCCTCCCTGCTCGGCTTCGGCGTCCCCACGGTCCTCGTGCTCGGGGGAGGTGACGCCGGCACGGCCATCGTGTTCTGCCTGATCTACGCCGCCGCGCTGTGGTTCGTGCGCGCACCCATCAAGATCTTCCTGGGGGGTGCGGCGCTCGCGGTCGCCGGCGGTCTCCTCCTGGTGGTCACCGCCCCGCACCGGCTGGACCGCATCAAGGGCTGGCTCTTCGGTGACTGCGGTGCCACGGATGCGTGCTGGCAGGCGCAGCAGGGGCTCAACGCGCTGGCCACCGGCGGCTGGTGGGGCGTGGGCCTGGGTCAGTCCCGACTGAAGTACAACTACGTCCCCGAGGCGCACAACGACTACATCTTCTCGATCATCGGGGAGGAGCTCGGTCTCGTGGGAACCACCATCATCCTGGTGCTGTTTATCGTGATGGTGGTCGCCATGGCCCGGATCCTCACCCGCACCCGCAGCACCTTCGTGCGGATCACCACCGCGGGGATCGCCACGTGGCTCGTGGGCCAGGCGTTCGTCAACCTCGGCATGGTCACGGGCCTGCTCCCGGTGATCGGCATCCCCCTGCCGTTCATCAGCTACGGTGGTTCCGCGCTGCTCATGACCATGGCCGCCGTGGGTGTGGTGATGTCCTTCGCCCGGGTGCCGCGCACCGTGCGCGTGGGCCGCGGCCAGGGCCTGGGCGGCTCCCAGATCCTGGACGCCCAGGAGGCCCACGAACAGGGCCTCGACGACGGCGCGGCTCGCGGCTCGTGGGCGCAGCGTGTGACCGGACGCTTCGGAAAGGGACGACGATGACTTCCACGCAGGAGAGCGCAGCACTGGAGCAGCGCGCGGGATCTGCCCGTGTGGTGCTCGCCGGGGGCGGCACGGCGGGGCACATCAGCCCGCTGCTCGCCATTGCGCACGCGATCCGGGATGAGCGCGAGGACGCGAGCGTGTGCGCCGTGGGGACGGCCTCGGGCATGGAGACCCGGCTGGTCCCCGCCGCCGGTGTCGACCTCGAGCTGATCGGACGCGTTCCCCTGCCGCGCAAGCCGTCCGTGGACCTGTTGAGGCTGCCTCGCCACATGGCCACCGCGGTGCACCAGGCGGGGCGGATCCTCGACTCCCGGCAGGCCACCGTGGTGGTGGGTGTGGGCGGCTACGTCTGCACCCCGGTGTACCTGGCCGCCCGTCGTCGGGGCATCCCCGTGGTCATCCACGAGGCGAACGCCAAGCCCGGGATCGCCAACCGGGTGGGCGCGCGCTTCGCTACCGCCGTGGCCACCGCCTTCCCGGACACGCCGCTGCGGGGCGCACGCGTGGTGGGCATGCCCATGCGCCGCGAGATTGCCACGCTGGACCGCGCGGCGCAGCGAGCGGCAGCCCGCGCCGACCTCGGCCTGGAACCGGACCTGCCCACCGTGGTGGTCACGGGGGGTTCCTCCGGCGCGCAGTCCATGAACCGCACCGTCGAGGCCGTGGTCCGCGAGGTGGGGGAACAGGGCTACCAGCTGCTGCACGTGACGGGACGCGGCAAGGAGCTGCGCACTCCGGAGGGTGAGCTGCTGCGCGCCCCGCACTACGTCCAGACCGAGTACGTGGACGGGATGGAGAAGGTCTACGCCGCGGCAGACCTGCTCGTCGCCCGCTCGGGTGCGGCCACCGTGTGCGAGGTCGCCGCGGTGGGCCTGCCCGCCGTGTTCGTGCCCCTGCCCATCGGCAACGGGGAGCAGGCGCTGAACGCCCGTTCCCTCGTGGCCGCGGGCGGCGCGCAGCTCGTGGCCGACGCCGAATTCACACCCCGCTTCTACCGGGACACCGTGGCGCCCCTGGTGACCGACGCCGCCCGCCTGGACGAGATGACACGCGCCTCCGCGGCGCACGGCGTCCGCGACGCCGCCCAGGTGATGGCGCGGCTCACCCTCGACACCGCCCTCGCCTGACCCCCGCTTCCCCGCACGCACCACAGGAGACGACCGTGAACACCCAGCAACCCCTCGACCCCCACGGCCTGGGCCGCGTGCACTTCATCGGCATGGGCGGTGCGGGCATGTCCGCCGTGGCGCGCCTGCTGCTCGCCCGCGGCGTGGAGGTGAGTGGCTCAGACGCCAGGGACTCCGCGGGTCTGCGCGAGCTAGAGGCAATGGGCGCCACCGTGTTTGTCGGCCAGGCGGGCGAGAACGTCGCCGGGGCCGAGACCGTGGTGGTCTCCACGGCCATCAAGGACGGCAACCCGGAGCTCGCCGCGGCACGCGCCGCCGGTGCCCGCGTGCTGCACCGCTCCGAGGCGCTCGCCGCCGCCATGCACGGGCGCCACGTGATCGCCGTCGCGGGCACGCACGGCAAGACCACGACGAGCTCCATGGCCGCGGTCGCCCTGCGGGAGGCGGAGCTCGACCCCTCGTGGGCGATCGGCGCGCACGTGGCGGACCTTGGTGCCAACGCCGGTTTCGGCGAGGGCGACTGGTTCGTCGCGGAGGCCGACGAATCGGACGGCTCGTTCATGGCCTATCACCCCACGGTGGCGGTGGTGACGAACATCGAGCCGGACCATCTGGACCACTACGGCAGCGCCGAGGCGTTCTACCAGGCCTTCGACGAGTTCTCGGACACCATCCGCACCGGCGGCACCCTGGTGGCCTGCGCGGACGATCCCGGCGCCGCCCGCCTGGCCGAGCGTCGCCGTGCATCCGGCGCGCCGGTGCTCACGTACGGGGCTGCCCCCTCGGCGGACGTGGTGGTCTCGGAGGTCACCCCGCACGGCACCGGCTCCTCGTGCCGCCTGGACTTCCCCGCCGCGGGGGAACGCCGAACCGCCGAGCTGCGTCTTGCGGTCCCCGGGGCGCACAACGTGGCCGATGCCGCCGCCGCCTTCACGGCGGGACTCGCCGCCGGCGCAGATCCCGTCCGGCTGCTCTGCGGGCTGGCAGGGTTCCACGGTTCCGCGCGCCGCTTCGACCTGCGCGGCGAGCAGGACGGCGTGCGGGTCTTCGACGACTACGCGCACCACCCCACGGAGGTCGCCGCAGCCCTGACCGCCGCCCGGGACGTGGCGGGGGAGCACCGCGTGCTCGTGGTCTTCCAACCGCACCTGTACTCCCGCACGCGCGAGTTCGCCGAGCCGTTCTGCCGTGCGCTGGAGCTCGCGGACCTCGCGTGCGTCCTGGACGTCTTCGGGGCCCGCGAGCAGCCGGAGCCCGGCGTCACGGGGGAGAGCATCACACGCTTCGCCGACGGCGCCGCGGTGGTCTCGACGCCCGCGGCCGAGGACGCGATTGCGGCGGTGGTCGCGCGGGCGGCCCCGGGCGACGTCGTCATGACCGTGGGTGCCGGCGACGTCACCGCGCTCGGCCCCGAGATCCTCTCCGCCCTGGCGCGACGCTGATGGCCCGCTCCCTGCCCCCGCACCAGCCGTCCTTCGGCGGACGGGCTTCCGGCGAAGCCCACTCCGAGGACTTCCACGCCGCAGACCCCGGGTCCGACGGGCCCGCCTCCGAGGAGGACTCGGCGGCCGCTGCGGGCCCGGACGGGCGCGATCCCGAGTGGGACGCGGACTGGGATGCGGACTGGGGTGTCGGCCCGGGCGAGGAGTTCCACGGTGTCGCGGACGAGCCGCCCGTGGTGCGGGTCAACGACAGCGGCAAGGTCACCCGCGTGGACACGGGTCAGCTCGAGGCGGCCCCCGCGGCGGGGGGGCGCTTCTCCACGTGGCGTGCGCGACGCCGTGCCGCGCGAGCCGAGGAGGCGGCCGGGTCGACCGGTGATCCGGGCGACGCCGCCGGTGAGGACGCCGACTCCACGGTGCTGCAGTTCCCGCCCAGCACCCACCGGCGCCGCCGCAGACGCCGACTGATCACGCTGCTCGTGTCCCTCGCGGCACTGGCCCTGCTCGCGCTCGTGGTCTTCTTCTCCCCGCTGTTCGCCGCCCGCACGATCGACGTGGAGGGTGCGACCCTCACGAACCCGCAGGCGGTGCAGGAAGCACTCTCCGGATTCCAGGGCGTGCCCCTCACCCGGATCTCGAAGCAGGACGTCAGGGACTCCCTGGGGGACGTCCCCCAGGTGAAGTCCGTGGACGTGGTATTCCACCCGCCGCACACGATCACCGTGCAGCTGCACGAGCGCGTGGGAGTGGCCGTCGTGGAGGACGGCGACTCGTTGATGCTGGTGGACTCCGAGGGCAAGCCCCTCTCCACTGTGGCGAAGGCCCAGCGTCCGGACGTTCCGCTGGTCTCCGGCGGGCGCGGTGTCCTGAGCACGCAGAAGTTCACGGACGTCTCCGCGGTCCTCGCGGCGCTGCCCGCGGAGGTCCTCTCGAGGCTCGAGAGCGCCGCCGCACCCTCGGGCTCGGCCGTGGAGCTGACCTTCAAGGACGGCCGTAAGGTGCTGTGGGGGGACGCCTCACAGAGCGATTTCAAGGCGCAGGTGGTCGCGGCCCTCGTGAACTCCGAGGCCACGGCGAACGCCACCCAGATCGACGTGTCCGCACCGCTGCACCCTGTCGTCAAGTGACCAAAATTTCAACGCTCAAGAGCGACTTGAAGAGAAGTCCTCTGCGTGACCTGGAGGTTTGCGGGGTAATCGGGTAACACGCCCCGGCATGATATGGAGAACGCCCCCGAGGTTGTTATCCTTACCGTCAAAGGAATGGTGTGCCTCCGGGCACCTCAGTTCACCCGAGTTTAACGCAAGACTTTAGACTTTTTCAGCGAATCATCCCCGGATAGCGCAAGCCCACGCGAGTTAGGTGCATATGGACTCCTCAACCCCCCAGAACTACTTGGCCGTCATCAAGGTGGTCGGCATCGGCGGCGGCGGCGTCAACGCCGTGAACCGCATGATCGAGGAAGGCCTGCGCGGCGTCGAGTTCATCGCCATCAACACCGACGCCCAGGCTCTGCTGATGTCGGACGCGGACGTCAAGCTCGACGTCGGCCGTGAGCTGACCCGCGGTCTCGGCGCCGGTGCGAACCCGGACGTCGGGCGCCAGGCGGCCGAGGACCACGAGGAGGAGATCCAGGAGGTGCTCAAGGGCGCCGACATGGTCTTCGTGACCGCGGGTGAGGGCGGTGGCACCGGCACCGGCGGCGCTCCCGTGGTCGCTCGCATCGCCCGCTCGCTGGGTGCCCTGACCATTGGTGTGGTCACCCGCCCGTTCACGTTCGAGGGCCGCCGCCGCTCCAACCAGGCCGAGAACGGCATCGAGACCCTGAGGGACGAGGTGGACACGCTCATCGTGATCCCCAACGACCGTCTGCTCTCCATCTCGGACCGCAACGTCTCCATGCTGGACGCGTTCAAGTCCGCGGACCAGGTGCTACTCTCCGGCGTCTCCGGCATCACGGACCTCATCACCACCCCGGGCCTGATCAACCTGGACTTCGCGGACGTCAAGTCCGTGATGCAGGGTGCGGGCTCGGCGCTGATGGGCATCGGCGCGGCGCAGGGCGAGGACCGGGCGGTCAAGGCTGCGGAGCTCGCCATTGCGTCCCCGCTGCTCGAGGCGTCCATCGACGGCGCCCACGGCGTGCTGCTGTCCATCCAGGGCGGCTCGGACCTCGGCCTGTTCGAGATCAACGAGGCTGCCCGTCTGGTGCAGGAGGTTGCCCACCCGGAGGCGAACATCATCTTCGGTGCCGTGATCGACGACGCCCTGGGGGACCAGGCACGCGTCACCGTGATCGCCGCGGGCTTCGACTCCGTGTCCCAGGAGACCAACGCGAACAACTCCTCCCCGGCCCAGCGCCAGGCGGAGAACACGCGTGCGACCTTCGGCGGGGATGCCTCCCGTCCCTCGGGCCTGGGCCGTTCCCCGCAGCGCGGCGGGAATTCCTACGCCGCTCCCACGGGCGGTTTCGGCTCGCGCCAGAACCAGAACGATGACGTCCCGGACGACGCCGGGTTTGACGTGGACCTGCCCGCCGAGTCGGACGAGCCGTCCTCCTCGAGCTCCTCCGCCCGCAAGGACTCGCTGGACTTCCCCGACTTCCTGAAGTGAGGCGACGGGCGCCCGGCGCCCGCTGACACGCCGTCGCCCCTCGGGGACAGTGCGAGGAGATCGGCACTGGCGCGGGAGCGTTCAGAAGGGGGTGGCCACCGTTGCGGTGGCCACCCCCTTCGGCATCCGCCCAGCCAGGATGGGCAGGCCGGACAGACGAGGTTGAGGACGGGCGGCGCCACCTGCTGTGAGGGCGGTGGTGGCGCGTCGCACCGGTTCATCGGGTACGACGACCGGCGCCCGGAGTCCGGCCCCAGAGAATAACGAGGAGGACCAGCATGTGGTACCGCACGGACAGCGGCGGCGTGGGAGTGGCGTTCACTGACGTCGCGGATGGCAACCTCGCCGCGCACACGGGTGACGAGCCGGCGCAGGTGGCGCGGCGGCGTCGTCGTGTGGAGCAG
Source organism: Kocuria sp. UBA5001 (assembly GCF_002398425.1). Classification (NCBI taxonomy): domain Bacteria; kingdom Bacillati; phylum Actinomycetota; class Actinomycetes; order Micrococcales; family Micrococcaceae; genus Kocuria; species Kocuria sp. UBA5001. Next base: position 69,163 of record NZ_DGYR01000006.1, on the reverse strand, counting down.
AAGTTGGGAACGGGGCTGGTGCGCTACGCGTGGCAAGTGCACGGAACCGCGGTGCTCGACGTCACGGGCACGGCGTCCAATGCCACGGACCTGCTCGCCGCCCCGGAGGCAGATGCGGTGGTCAGTGCGGACGGGACTCCTGTGGGGATCCTCACCGCGGACTGCCTGCCGGTGGTGTTGGTGGGTCGACGGGCGGGCGGCGTTCCGGTGCTCGCGGTGGCCCACGCCGGGCGCCCGGGTCTGCTGGCCGGCGTGCTGCAGGAAACCGTGGCGGCCGTGCGGGCCCACGGGGCACTGGACCTCGAGGCCTGGATCGGGCCCGCCGTGTGCGGGGCGTGCTATGAGGTGCCCACCGAGATGGCGCAGCAGGCGGAGGAGGCCCTACCGGGCGTCGCGACGACGACGTCGTGGGGCACGGACGGTCTCGACCTGCCGGGTGCCGCGCGCTCGATCCTGGAGGACCACGGGGTGCGGGTCCGGGAGGAGACCGCGGACCGCGCCGCGTGGTGCACGCTGGAGCACGACGAGTTGTACTCGTACCGCAGGGACAAGACCCCGGGCCGGCTCGCCGGCCTCGTGTGGGTCAGCGAGGAAGGTGGGCGTGATGCGTGAGATCGGTGACGGAGTGGACCCGCAGGACGCCGGACGCACGGCGGAGCTCGCGCAGCGGCTGTCCGCCGTGCGGCGGCGGATCCTGGACGCGGCCGCCCAGCGCGAGGAGGACCGCTCCCACGGGGGCGAGCTGCCCTCGCTCGTGGTGGTGACCAAGTTCTTCCCCGCGCAGGACGTCCTGCGACTGCGCGAGCTGGGGGTGCGCGCGGTGGGGGAGAACCGGGACCAGGAGGCCGGACCCAAGGCCGCCGAGGTGGCGGCCGCACTGGCCGAGCGTGAGCCTCCCGTGTCCCCGCCCGTGTGGCACTTCGTGGGTCAGCTTCAGTCGAACAAGGCCAAACACGTGGTGCGCTACGCCGCGTGGGTGCACTCGGTGGACCGCACCTCGCTGGTGACGGCGCTCGGCAGGGCGGTGCGCAACCACCGGGAGGCGGTGGTCGCCGGGGATGCCGAGCCGGGACCGTGCGCCACCGAGGACCTCACGTGCCTGCTGCAGGTGGACCTGGACCCGGAGGCCACTCCGGAGAGTTCCCGGGGCGGTGCGCACCCGCAGGCCGTGCCGCAGCTCGCGCGCAGGGTCGCAGAGACGGACGGGCTGCGGCTGGGCGGTGTGATGGCTGTGGCACCCCGCGACGCCGATCCCCGTGAGGCCTTCGACCGACTGTGGGGAATTTCGCAGGAACTGCTCCTGGAGCACCCGGAGGCCCGCGCCGTCTCGGCCGGGATGAGCGGTGACCTCGAGGCCGCCGTGGCCGCGGGGGCCACGCACGTGCGCATCGGATCGGATGTTCTCGGGCCCCGGCCCGCCGTGCGGTAGCGTAAAGGACTGACGATACGCGGGCCGATCCCACTCGGCCCGTTCAGTGATTGAGGAGAGAATATGGCCGGAGCGCTGCGTCGCACCATGGTGTATCTCGGGCTGGCCGAGAGCGACGACGAGTACATCTCCGCAGACACCCCCCGCCCCCGGGACATCCCCCACACGGTCTCGAACGGGCCCGCTCCTGCGGCGAACGAGGCCGGCAGCACGGCGGTCAGCCGCCGGAGCCCCGAGTACCGAGCCCCCGTGACCCCCATCAAGCGGGCTCCCAGTTCCCGAGAGGACGACAACGAATTGCGCACCATCACCACCGTGCACCCCCGGTCGTACAACGACGCCAAGTCCATCGGTGAGGCATTCCGTGACGGGACCCCCGTGATCATGAACGTCTCGGACATGGGCGAGGCCGAGGCCAAGCGGCTGGTGGACTTCGCGGCGGGCCTGGTTTTCGCCCTGCACGGATCCATCGAGCGCGTCACCGCCAAGGTGTTCCTGCTGACCCCGTCCTTCGTGGAGGTCCGGGACCAGGGCCACACGGACGAGATCGACGAGAACGCTACGGCCCACGAGCAGGTCGAGGGCTGAGAGCATGAGCCTGGTGCTGTCGATCGTCTACCTGGTGGTCCACGTGCTCTACATCGCCCTGCTGGGACGCCTGGTCCTGGACTGGGTGCAGATGTTCGCGCGCAGCTGGCGTCCCAAGGGCCTGGCCCTGGTGGTGGCGTCCACGGTCTATTCGGTGACCGACCCGCCCATGAATGCGCTGCGCCGGCTGGTCCCGCCGCTGCGCTTCGGAGGAGTGGCGCTGGACCTGGGGTTCCTGATCCTGGTCTTCGCTATCAGCATCCTGCAGTCGGTGCTGGGCAACATCCTGTTCCGGCTCTGAGCGCCGGGCCCGCTGACCTGCGGCGGCGCTCGCCCGCGAGGAGCGGGCGCCCGCTGAGCGCTATTGTGGAGCAGAATCCCTCCGCGGGTCTTCAGCGCGCCAGAGCGCGCGGCAGGATCCAGCGGTATTTTCCGTACAACACGAGGAGTGAGAAGATCCATGGCTCTGACACCCGAAGACGTCATCAACAAGCGGTTCCAGCCCACCAAGTTCCGTGAGGGCTACGACCAGGACGAGGTGGATGACTTCCTGGACGAGGTGGTCGTCGAGCTGCGCCGCCTGACGCAGGAGAACGAGAACCTGCGCAAGCAGGTGGAAACCCTCGGCGGCACCCCGGACGAGTCCGCGGCCACCTCCGAGAGCGTCTCGGAGACCACCACTACGTCCGCCTCGACCGGCTCCGGCTCGCACGCCGGGGACGCCACCTCGGCGAACGCGACCCAGGCCGCGCCCGCCGAGACGACCCCGGTCGCCGCGGCGAGCGAGCACCGCACCACGGACACCGCCGCAGCGGAGACCGCGGGCACGACGTCGTCGGCCCAGACCGCCACCGGCGCCCAGACGGGCGCCGCGACCGGGGAGTCCGCGCAGTCCGCCGCCGCCGTGCTGGCGATGGCCCAGAAGCTGCACGACGACTACGTGACGCAGGGTAAGCAGGAACGCGAGCGCCTCATCACCGAGGGCCGAGTCCAGGCGGACCAGCTCGTCTCCGAGGGCAAGCGCATCAAGGAGGAGACGCTGTCCTCGCTCGAGCGCGAGAAGGTGGACCTCGAGTCCAACGTGGCAAAGCTGCGCTCGTTCGAGAAGGACTACCGCAGCAACCTCAAGACCTTCCTCAACGGCCAGCTGCGGGACCTCGACAACACCGGGTCCCTGGAGCCGGCCGAGTCGGTCTCCACCGCGGGCAAGCGCCCCGGCACCAAGTAGGACGCCTGTGAGCGATAGCTCCACCCACGCAGCGGCGGCACCCGTCCCCACCCGGGCGGGCCGCCGCTGCGTCGTGGTGTCCCTGGTGGTGGCCGCGCTGCTCTACGCGGGGGACCAGGCAAGCAAGCTGTGGGTCGTGGACAACCTCGTGCTCGGCCGCGAGTACCCGGTGGTCCCGGGCCTGCTGTGGTGGCAGCACATCCGCAACAGCGGCGGGGCGTTCTCGCTGGGCTCCGGTGCCACCTGGGTCTTCACGCTCGTGATGGCCGCCGTGGTCGTGGCGATCCTGTGGCACCTGCGCCGGGTCCGCGACCCCCTGTGGGCCCTCGCCCTGGGGCTGGTGCTGGGCGGCGCGCTCGGGAACCTGACCGACCGCCTGTTCCGGGAACCGGGGTTCGGGCGCGGGCACGTGGTGGACTTCATCGCGGTGCCCCATTTCGCGATCTTCAACGTGGCCGACTGCGGCGTGGTGGTGGGCATCGGCCTGGTGCTGCTGCTGATCCTGCTCAACCGGGACTCGGGGGTGGCTCGTGAGCGCTGAGCGCACCCGCCCCACCGGCTCCGAGCCGGAGTACGAGAGCGAGCGGTTCACGGCGTCCCCCGAGCTGGAGGGTACCCGGCTCGACGCCGCCGTGGCCGCCTGGACGGGCCTGTCACGCTCCGCCGCGGCGCAGCTGTGCGAGCAGGAGCGGGTCTCCCACCGCGGGCGGCCCGTGGCCAAGTCTCACCGGGTGGCGGCGTCCGAGACCTACACCGTGGAGGTCCCCGTGCCCGAGGACCCCGAGCGCATTGCGCCGCAGCACGTGCCGGACCTGCGCCTCGTGGAGGTCAACCCGAGCTACGTGGTGGTCGACAAGCCCGCCGGAGTGGCCGCGCACCCCTCGCCCGGGTGGAAAGGGCCCACGGTGGTGGGCGCCCTGGCCGGTGCCGGGGTGTCCGTGGCAACCTCCGGCGCCCCCGAGCGTCAGGGCGTCGTGCACCGGCTGGACGTGGGAACCTCCGGGCTGATGGTCGTTGCGCGGGAGGAAACCGCGTACACGCAGCTCAAACGCGCGTTCAAGGAGCGCACGGTGACCAAGGTCTACCACGCCGTGGTCCAGGGCATCCCGGACCCGCTGAAGGGAACGATCGACGCGCCCATCGGGCGGCACCCCGGCCACGAGTGGCGCTTCGCGGTGCTCTCGGACGGGCGCCGTTCCGTGACCCACTACGAGGTGCTCGAGGCGTTCGGGCGGGCCTCGCTCGTGGAGGTGCACCTGGAGACGGGGCGCACCCACCAGATCCGCGTGCACTTCAGCGCACTGCAGCACCCGTGCTGCGGTGATCTCACCTACGGGGCGGACCCTGCCCTGTCTGCGGGCCTGGGGCTCACGCGGCAGTGGCTGCACGCCAAGCGGCTGGGGTTCACGAGCCCTGTCACGGGGGAGTACGTGGAGTACGAGAGCCCCTATCCCACGGACCTCGCGTACGCCGTGGAGACCCTGCGGGAGGGCGGCCCGCAGCTCTGAGGCGAGTAGGCGTGTCCTGGGTGTCGGAGCCGCCGCCTAGACTTGTCCCGTGACTTCGGCGACCGGCAAAAAAGGCTTCACCCATCTCCACGTGCACACCGAGTACTCCATGCTGGACGGTGCCGCGCGCCTGAACGACCTCTTCGAGGAGTGCCACCGGCTGGGGATGGACTCCCTGGCCACCACGGACCACGGGTTCGTCTTCGGTGCCTTCGACTTCTGGAACAAGGCCCGTGCGGCCGGCATCAAGCCGATTGTCGGCGTCGAGGCATACCTGACCCCGGGCACCGCCCGGCAGGACCGCACGCGCGTGAAGTTCGCGGACGGCGGGCGCGACGACGTCTCCGGTGCCGGTGCCTACACGCACATGACCCTGCTCGCGCAGTCCAGCGAGGGCATGCAGAACCTCTTCCGCGCCTCCACCAAAGCGTCCCTGGAGGGCCAGCTCTACAAGCCGCGCATGGACCGGGAGCTGCTCAACCAGTACGGCAAGGGGCTGATCGCCACCACCGGCTGCCCCTCCGGGGAGGTGCAGACCCGGCTGCGGCTGGGCCAGTACGACGAGGCGGTCAAGGCCGCTGCCGATTTCCGGGACATCTTCGGCGCCGAGAACTTCTACTGCGAGCTCATGGACCACGGGCTGGGCATCGAGAAGCGGGTCACGGGGGACCTGCTGCGCCTGGCCAAGGAACTGAACCTTCCCCTGGTGGCCACCAACGACCTGCACTACACGCACGCGGAGGACGCCAAGTCCCACGCGGCGCTGCTGTGCGTGCAGTCCGGTTCCACCCTGCAGGACCCAAAGCGCTTCAAGTTCGACGCGGACGAGTTCTACCTCAAGTCCCCGGAACAGATGCGCGAGGTGTTCCGGGACTTCCCGGAGGCGTGCGACAACACGCTGGAGATCGCGGAGCGCTGCGAGGTGGACTTCGACACGTCCGCCAACTACATGCCGCGCTTCCCCACGCCGGAGGGCGAGGACGAGACCTCGTGGTTCATCAAGGAGGTCGAGAAGGGGCTGCACTACCGCTTCCCGGCCGGCATCCCGGATGACGTCCGCGAGCAGGCGGAGTACGAGAAGAAGATCATCATCCAGATGGGCTTCCCGGGTTACTTCCTGGTGGTCGCGGACTTCATCAACTGGTCCAAGGACAACGGGATCCGCGTGGGTCCGGGGCGTGGCTCCGGTGCCGGTTCCATGGTTGCGTACGCCATGCGCATCACCGAGCTGAACCCCTTGGCGCACGGGCTGATCTTCGAGCGCTTCCTGAACCCGGACCGCGTGTCCATGCCGGACTTCGACGTCGACTTCGACGACCGCCGACGCTCTGAGGTGATCCACTACGTCACCGAGAAGTACGGCGACGAGCGCGTGGCCATGATCGTCACCTACGGCACCATCAAGGCCAAGCAGGCGCTGAAGGACTCCTCACGCGTTCTGGGCTACCCGTTCTCCATGGGGGAGCGGCTCACTAAGGCCATGCCGCCGGACGTGATGGGCAAGGGCATCTCCCTGCAGGACGTCTACGACGAGGATGCCAAGCGCTACGACGAGGCCGGGGAGCTGCGCGAGATCCTCGCGGACGACCCCGAGTCCATGAAGGTCTTCGAGACCGCCCAGGGCCTGGAGGGGCTCAAGCGGCAGTGGGGTGTGCACGCGGCCGGCGTGATCATGTCCTCGGATCCGCTGATCGACATCATCCCGCTGATGCGCCGCGAGCAGGACGGGCAGGTCATCACGCAGTTCGACTACCCCACGTGCGAGGGCCTGGGGCTGATCAAGATGGACTTCCTGGGGCTGCGCAACCTCACGATCATCTCGGACGCCCTCGAGAACATCATGCTCAACCGGGACGGGTTCGTGCTGGACCTGGAGCACCTGCCGATCGACGACGCCGGGTCCTACGACCTGCTCGCGCGCGGGGACACCCTGGGCGTGTTCCAGCTGGACGGCGGGCCCATGCGCCAGCTGCTCAAGCTGATGCGCCCGGACAACTTCGAGGACATCTCCGCGACCATCGCCCTGTACCGGCCGGGGCCCATGGGCGCGAACTCGCACACGAACTACGCGCTGCGCAAGAACGGCGCGCAGGAGATCACGCCCATCCACCCGGAGCTCGCCGAGCCGCTCTCGGAGATCCTGGGCACCACCTACGGTCTGATCGTCTACCAGGAGCAGGTGATGGCGATCGCCCAGAAGGTGGCCGGCTACTCCCTGGGCCAGGCGGACATTCTGCGCCGCGCGATGGGCAAGAAGAAGAAGGCGGAGCTGGACAAGCAGTACCAGGGCTTCCACCAGGGGATGATCGACCGCGGGTACTCCGAGGACGCGATCAAGGCCCTGTGGGATATCCTGCTGCCCTTCTCGGACTACGCGTTCAATAAGGCGCACTCGGCGGCCTACGGGCTGGTCTCCTACTGGACCGCCTACCTCAAGGCACACTACCCGGCCGAGTACATGGCGGCCCTGCTGACCTCGGTGGGCGACGACAAGGACAAGCTCGCCATGTACCTCACGGAGTGCCGCCACATGGGCATCACCGTGCTGCCGCCGGACGTGAACGAGTCCGAGTTGAACTTCACCCCTGTGGGCACTGACATCCGCTTTGGCATGGGTGCGGTGCGCAATGTGGGCGCCAACGTGGTCCAGGCCATGGTGGGTGCACGCAACGAGGAGGGCAAGTTCACCTCCTTCAACGACTTCCTGGCGAAGGTCCCGGCCGTGGTGTGCAACAAGCGCACCATCGAGTCCATGGTCAAGGCCGGTGCGTTCGACCAGCTCGGCCACACCCGCCGCAGCCTGGTGATGTGCCACGAGCAGGCCGTGGAGGACGTGGTCGCGCAGAAGAAAAAAGAGGACAACGGCGAGTTCACCTTCGACATCTTCTCGATGAGCGGTTCGCAGGACACGGAGCAGGAGACCTTCTCCGTGGAGGTCCCGGACGTCCCCGAGTGGGAGCGCAAGGACCTGCTGGCCTTCGAGCGCGAGATGCTGGGTCTCTACGTCTCGGACCACCCGCTGCGCGGTCTCGACGACGCCCTGGGCCAGTACACGGACACGGCCATCGCCCCGCTGCTCACGGAGGAGAACACCCGGCCCGACGGGGCCGTGGTCACCATCGGGGGCATGATCACCTCGCTCTCGCGGCGGATCGCGAAGACCTCCGGCAATGCCTATGCACGCGTGGAGCTGGAGGACCGCTCGGGCTCCATCGAGGTGATGTTCTTCGGCAAGGCCTACGCGCCGATCGCCGGGGTGCTGACCGAGGACCTGATCTGTGTCATCAAGGGACGGATGCAGCGCCGAGACGACGGCTCCGTCTCGATCTCCGCGCAGGAGCTCACGGTGCCGGAGCTCAGCGTGGACGGCTCCTCCGGGCCGGTGTGCGTGGCGCTGCCGGAGCACCGGGCCACGGAGGCCACGATTCGCCGGATCGGCGAGGTGCTGCGCAACCACAAGGGGGACTCGGAGGTGCGCATCCACCTGGACACGCGCCGCAGCACCCAGGTCATGAGGCTCGGACCCGAGTACCGGGTGAACCCGTCGCCCGCGCTGTTCGGGGACCTCAAGGTGCTGCTGGGCCCGGCCTGCCTGGAGGCGTGAGCCGCGCCGCGTGCGGCCGCCGCGGTGCCCGCATCACCGCGGCGGCGGACCGGTCGGTTGCCTGATCCGCCCGCGACGGCGCTCCGCGCCGGGCAGTGCCGAGGCCTCCTACGATCGAGCCCCGTCCGATTGACGCGCGATTGTAGACTGAAAACGTGACTGAGCAACCCCTGATCCCCGCGCCCACCACCACCCCCGGCTCGTACCTGCGGGTCACAGACCTTCGGGGGACGCACCTGGGCTGGAGCGAGCTGCGTGCCGCGGTGCCTCGGCAGGCGCCGTCGTCGGTCGTGGACGCCGAGGACGCCGTGCGGGGGATCATCGAGGATGTGAAGGCGCGCGGAGCGGTGGCCTTGCGCGAGCTCGCCCGGAAGTTTGACGGCGTGGACCAGGAGCGCATCCGGGTTGCCCCCGAGGAGATCCAGCGCGCCGTCGCCGCCCTGGACCCTGCCGTGCGGCACGGTCTAGAGTCCGCGATCGAGCGCACACGGGCGTTCGCCGCCGCACAGCGCCCGTCGGACGTGACCGTGGAGGTGGCACCCGGCGCGGCCCTGCACCACCGCTGGACCCCCGTGCGGCGCGCTGGGCTCTACATCCCCGGCGGGCTGGCCGTGTACCCGTCCTCCGTGGTGATGAATGTGGTCCCGGCGCAGGCGGCCGGCGTGGAGTCCGTGGTGCTGTGCTCCCCACCGCAGAAGGAGTTCGGCGGTCTGCCGCACCCCGTCATCCTCGGTGCGGCCGGCCTGCTGGGCGTGGACGAGGTCTGGGCCATCGGCGGTGCGCAGTCGCTCGCGGCCATGGCGCACGGCGTCGTGGACGGCGAGGACGTCCTGGAGCCCGTGAACACCGTCACCGGCCCGGGCAATATCTTCGTGGCCATGGCCAAGCGGCAGCTGCGCTCCGTGGTGGGCGTGGACGCCGAGGCCGGGACCACCGAGATCGCGGTCCTTGCGGATGACTCCGCCGATCCCCGCTACGTTGCCGCGGACCTGATCTCCCAGGCGGAGCACGATCCGGCCGCCGGCTCCGTGCTGATCACGGACTCCCCGGAGCTCGCGCACGCCGTGGAGGAGCAGCTCTCGGTGCAGGTCTCCGAGGCGAAGCACCGGGAGCGGATCACCACGGCGCTGGGCGGGCCGCAGTCCGGGGTGGTTCTCACCGAAGACCTCGAGGCCTCCGTGGCCGTGGCGGACGCCTACGCCGCCGAGCACCTGGAGATCCACACACGCGACGCGAGCGGGGTGGCGGCCCGGATCCGCAACGCCGGCGCCGTCTTCGTGGGCCCCTACAGCCCCGTGCCGCTTGGCGACTACGCGGCCGGCTCCAACCACGTGCTCCCCACGGGCGGCACAGCGGTGTTCAGCTCCGGCTTGCAGGCGGCCTCCTTCATGAAGGCGGTGCAAGTCATCGAGTACTCGCGCGAGGCGCTGGCCGCGCTGGAGGAGGACATCGTGGCCCTGTCCGCGAGCGAGGACCTCCCTGCCCACGGGCGCGCGGTCACGCTGCGCGGCGAGGACCGTGGCACGGGCACCGACACCGTCTCGGGAGGCTGAGCCGTGCACTGCCCGTTCTGCCGCCACAACGACTCGAAGGTCGTGGACTCCCGCACCTCCGACGACGGCACCTCCATCCGCCGCCGCCGCCGCTGCACCGAGTGCGGCCGCCGCTTCTCCACCCTGGAGACCACCTCCATCTCGGTCATCAAGCGCTCCGGGGTCACCGAGCCGTTCGACCGCCAGAAGATCGTCAACGGCGTGCGCAAGGCGTGCCAGGGGCGGCCGGTGAGCGAGGACGACCTCGCGATGCTCGCCCAGGAGGTCGAGGAGTCGATCCGCGCCTCGGGCAGCGCTGAGGTGGAGGCCCACGACGTCGGGCTGGCCATCCTTCCGCCGCTGCGGCGTCTGGACGTGGTCGCCTACCTGCGCTTCGCGTCCGTCTACCAGGCGTTCGAGGACCTCGAGGACTTCGAGCGGGCCATCGATGTGCTGCGCGACCAGCAGGCGGAGCTCGCCGGGCAGCAGACGCTCGTGCCGCCGGCCGGGCAGCACGCTCCGGCACGACGCCGCTCAACGCGCCGCGCCGTGCCCACCTCGAGCACCGCGCCTGCTCCGGACGGTACCAAGCCGTCGGCCGCCGCGGGCACGGAGGCGTCCACCCCCGAGACCACAGCGGCCTCCGCCGCGCAGGCCCCGGGTGAGGAAAAGCCGGCCTCGCCGCGTCGTCACCGGGCCAAGAAGCCCGCGGATACCGTGACCCAGCCGCGACTGCTCTGACACGCCCAGCTCTCTGCTGCGGCCGTGACGGCATCACGGCCCGGTTGGCCGCTGGGCCTCGGCTGTTATTCTCGCAGTGTGTCTATGAAACAGAACACACACGATCGCACGGGCGGGGATGTGGACGTGGTCCGCGCCTCGCCCCAGGACGTCGACACCGCGGCCGACGTCCTGGCCCGCGCGTTCTCCGTGGACCCGCACGTCGTGGGGCTGCTGCCCCGCGGTGACGTCCTGCGCCCGCTCACCCGCCTGTGGCAGCGCATCCTGCGCGAGACCCTGGCGGCCGGTGGTCACGCCTACCTCGCGAGGCGCCGTGGTGAGCGGGAGGTGCTCGGGGTGGCGCTGTGGGAGGGGCCCGGTGAGAAGGTGTCCCTGCGCCAGATGCTTCCCGGGCTGCTCTCCTACCTGTCGGTCTTCCGTCAGCGTTTCCCGGACGCCCTGGTCAGTGAGCACCTTGCTCACGAGGCGCATCCGGACGCGCCGCACTGGTACCTCAAGGCCGTGGGGACAGTTCCCGAGGTGCGGGGTGAAGGGGTGGGCACCGTGCTGCTGAACGAGCGGCTGCGGGAGATCGACGGCGAGCACGTGGAGACCTACCTGGAAGCCTCTACGCAGGACCTCGTGCCGTACTACGCGCGCTTCGGTTTCATCTCGCGCGGTCCCGTGCCGTGCCGGGGGACCGTTCCCGCGATCGGGATGGTGCGCCCGGCGGTGCCCTGAGGTGCACCGGCTCTCAGCCTGTCACGAGCTTGTGGAGGACGTCCACCACCCGTTGTGCGGCTGCGCTCCGGCGGACACTCACAGGAGGCCCCTTTCGGTGGAGGTCCTCAGTATGGTCCCGTCGGCGAGCCACCCGTCCTCCACACGCGCGCCGGTCACGTGATGCCGCGGAATCCCGCGGACCGTGTGCCGGGGCCGCAGCACACGGACGCCCCGGATGATCACTCTGCGGTCCGTCACCACGAGTGCCCGGCTCGGTTCGAAGGCGTCGATGCAGGGAATCGCGGCGAGGACGGACTCGTCGGGGTCCAGAACCTCGAGCGCGAGCTTTCCCCAACGAATCCGGGACTGCGCGTCACCCAGGTGGCTGAGCCCCTCGCCCGTGGCTCTGTGACGGGAGACGATCGCCTCGTCCTCCGGCTCGTCGTGCATGGGCACCACGGGAGCGGGCGCCCGGCGCGTGGGTGCAGGTTCACATGGGCGCCGGGCGGGGCGGGGGCAGGGCGCCTGGACCGGTGGCGGCACCGCAGGAAGAGGACGGCGCGGGAGAAGGGGGGAGGTGTGGGCCCTGCCGGGATCGAACCGACGACATCTACGGTGTAAGCGTAGCGCTCTACCAGCTGAGCTAAAGGCCCCAGGATCGGGTGGGCACGACTGGAACAGCTGCCAGCACCCGATGGAGGACAGCTTACCGGTCGGTCGGGAACTCGCCCAACGCGCCGTCGTCCACCCCGCGTGATGTCCGCCATGCCCGCGGGGAACGGGTTTGACACCCGACCCGACGGATGCGCTAGGGTGTAGATGTTGTCGAGGTCAACACACCAGGGGACGCTGGTGCGCTGGATCGCCTTCGGGCGTGACAGATACGGCGGTTCGATTCCGTCGGTCTCCACCACACA
>NZ_DGYR01000006.1:0-56751 GCF_002398425.1 Kocuria sp. UBA5001 | reverse complement strand
GGTGGATAGGCTAGGACGCATGGCAGCAGACAAGAAAGCAGACATCGGTGTCACCGGCCTGGCCGTGATGGGCGCCAACCTGGCTCGCAACTTCGCACACCACGGCTACACCGTGGCGCTGCACAACCGCTCCGTGGGCAAGACGGACGCGTTGCTCGCCGAGCACGGCTCCGAGGGGGACTTCGTCCGCACGGAGACCATGCAGGAGCTCGTGGACTCGCTGGCGACGCCGCGGCGCGTGATGATCATGGTCAAGGCGGGTGCGCCCGTGGACGCCGTGATCGAGCAGCTCACGCCGCTGCTGGACGAGGGCGACATCATCATCGACGGCGGCAACTCCTACTTCCAGGACACGCGCCGCCGCGAGCGTGAGCTCGCCGAGAAGGGCCTGCACTTCGTGGGCGTGGGCGTCTCCGGCGGCGAGGAGGGCGCGCTCAACGGCCCGTCCATCATGCCGGGCGGCTCCGAGGAGTCCTACAAGACGCTCGGGCCCATGCTCGAGGACATCTCCGCGAAGGCGAAGGACGGCGCTCCGTGCTGCGCGTGGATCAGCACCGACGGTGCAGGTCACTTCGTGAAGATGGTGCACAACGGCATCGAGTACGCGGACATGCAGGTCATCGGCGAGGCGCACGAGCTGCTGCGCTCCGTGGCGGGTCTGGAGCCCGCCGAGCAGGCGGACGTGTTCGACGAGTGGAACAAGACTGAGCTGTCCTCCTACCTGATCGAGATCACCGCGCAGGTGCTGCGCCAGGTGGACCCCAAGACGGGCAAGCCGTTCATCGACATCGTGGCGGACGCCGCGGGGCAGAAGGGCACCGGCCGCTGGACCGTGCAGGAGGCGCTCGAGCTGGGCTCGCCGGTCACGGCGATCGCCGAGTCCGTGTTCGCCCGCGCACTGTCCTCCTCCGAGCCCGCCATGCGCAAGGAGGCCCAGGAGGTGCTGCCGGCGGGCATCGGCGAGACCACCGAGGACGTCGTGCGTGACCCCGGGTTCGTGGAGGACGTCCGCAAGGCGCTCTACGCGTCCAAGCTCGTGGCCTACGCGCAGGGCCTGGACATGCTCACCATGGCCGGGCGCGAGTACGGCTGGACCCTGGACCTGGCCACGATCGCGAGCCTGTGGCGCAACGGCTGCATCATTCGCGCCGAGCTGCTCAACGTGATCATGAAGGCCTACGAGGGCGACAAGGCCCCGCTGAACCTGCTCTTCGCGCCCGAGTTCGTGGAGTCCATCGAGGACGCCCTGCCGGCATGGCGTCGCGTGGTGGCCCGCGCGGTGGAGCGCGGCATCCCCGCCCCGGTGTTCTCCTCGGCGCTCGCGTACTACGACGGTCTGCGCCGCCCGCGCCTGAACGCCGCGCTGACCCAGGGTCTGCGCGACTACTTCGGCGCGCACACCTACAAGCGCATCGACGACCCCGAGTCCAGCTTCCACGTGCTGTGGAGCGGGGACCGTTCCGAGGTCGTCTCCTGATCCCAGGACCGACGTCCTGACAGAAGCAGAGCGGGCCGGTTCCCTTCGGGGAACCGGCCCGCTCTGCCTCGTGGGTGGGGGTCTCAGATCCACATGGCGGGGTCGATGTAGGTGGCCGGGTCCACGAGCGGCTCCTGCTTCTCCGGGGTCCTGCGGCGGACCTTGCCGGGGATGCCCGTGACGATGGAGTCCTCCGGGACGTCCTTGACCACCACGGCGTTGGCGCCCACGGAGGAGTCGTGGCCCACGGTGAGGGGACCCAGGATCTTGGCCCCCGCGCCGATGGTGACGCGGTCCCCGATGGTGGGGTGGCGCTTGACCGGTTCCAGCGAGCGGCCGCCCAGTGTGACGCCGTGGTAGATCATGACGTCCTCGCCGATCTCCGCGGTCTCCCCGATCACCACGCCCATGCCGTGGTCGATGAAGAAGCGGCGGCCGATCGTGGCCCCCGGGTGGATCTCCACCCCGGTGGCGAAGCGCGCGAACTGGGACACGGTGCGGGCCAGCAGCCGGCGCTCGGGGTCCTGCCACAGCCGGTGGGAGAGCCGGTGCGCCCAGATGGCGTGCAGCCCGGAGTAGTTCAGCACGATCTCCACGGCGGAGCGCGCCGCGGGGTCGTGGGTGCGGGCCGTGTCGATGTCCTCGCGGAGTCGGCGCCAGAAGCTCACGTGGAATTCCCCTTCGGTGGTGGACCGGCAGACCGGTCCATTGTCCCAGGTCGGCGGGCTGAGGAGGTCACGTCCGCGCGCTGGGCGCCGGGCCGGGAGGCGGCGGAAGCGACGAACGGGTGCCCGGGGCGCGCCGGTGAGGGCGCAGGCCCCGGGCACCCGCGGCGCCCGTTGGTGGGGGCGATCAGCCCCGGATGTCCTCGTAGAGGATTGTGGAGATGTAGCGCTCACCGAAGTCGCAGACCACGGCCACGATCAGCTTGTCGCGGTTCTCCTCCTTCGCAGCCTCCTGCAGGGCGGCCCACACGATGGCGCCGGAGGAGATGCCTCCGAGGATGCCCTCCTTGGTGCCGAGGTCGCGTGCGACCCTCACGGAGTCCTCCACGGTGGCGTCGTAGACGTCGTCGTAGACCTCGCGGTCCAGAACGTCCGGCACGAAGTTCGCGCCGAGGCCCTGGATCTTGTGGGGCCCGGCCTTGCCCTCGGTGAGCAGCGGGGAGTCGGAGGGCTCCACGGCGATGAGGCGCACGTCCGGCTTCTGCTCGCGCAGGTACTTCCCGACGCCGGAGATGGTGCCACCGGTGCCGACGCCCGCCACAAAGACGTCCACCTGCCCGTCCGTGTCCTCCCAGACCTCCGGACCCGTGGTCTCGTAGTGCACCTGGGGGTTCGCGGGGTTGGCGAACTGGCTCGCGAGCACCGCGTTCTCGGTGGTGTCCACGATCTCCTGGGCCTTGTCCACCGCCCCGCGCATGCCGTCCGCACCCGGGGTCAGCACAATCTCGGCACCGTAGGCACGCAGCATGACTCGGCGCTCAGTGGACATGGTCTCCGGCATGGTCAGGATGACCTTGTAGCCGCGGGCAGCACCCACCATGGCCAGGGCGATCCCGGTGTTGCCGGAGGTGCCCTCCACGATCGTGCCGCCAGGCTTGAGCTGTCCGGAGGCCTCTGCAGCATCCACGATGGCCTTGCCGATGCGGTCCTTCACAGAGTTGGCGGGGTTGTAGAACTCGAGCTTGACCGCCACGTTGCCGGGCAGGCCCTCGTCCAGGTGGTTCAGGCGCACCAGGGGAGTGCCCCCGACCACCTCGGTGACGTCGTTGTAGATCTTGCCCATGGAAATCTCTCCTGTTCGGTTGCCACGCAGTGCCGGGCGCGCTCACGGGCGCGGCCAGGACCTGCACAGAATCTTCTCCAGCGTATCGGTGCGGGTTGGCCTCGTTCAGTCCGTGAGCCACGCGGCGTAATGTTTGCGGACTTTCGCGAGCTTGGGGTTGATGATCACCTGGCAGTAGCCGTTGAAGGGCTGGTTGCCGTAGAAGTCCTGGTGGAAGTACTCGGCCTCGTGCACTGGGCCCATGGGTTCCACGGCCGTCACCACGGGGTCGTCGAAGAACTCCTGCGCGCGGGCGATCGAGGCCTCGAAGAGGCGACGCTGCTCGTCATCGGCGGGGAACATGGCGGAGCGGTACTGGGTGCCCACGTCGTAGCCCTGCCGGTTCAGCGTGGTGGGGTCGTGGCCCGTGAAGAAGAGGTCCAGGATCACGTCCGCGGGGACCACGGAGGGGTCGAAGGTGACCTCCACGGCCTCGGCGTGGCCGGTGGTCCCGGAGCACACGGACTCGTAGTCCGGGTGCTCGGTGTGGCCCCCGGTGTAGACGCTGCGGACCCCGAGCACACCGCGCACCCTGCGGTAGACGGCGTCGAGGCACCAGAAGCAGCCACCGGCCAGCACGAACGTCTGCGGTGTTGATTCAGTCATGCCCTGTACAACGCGGCGGGCGCCGGAAGATTCCCGGGCCGCTGCGTGGCCGTGCTCATAGGATGGGCCCATGAGCACTGATCAGCCGTCCCGAACGCCCTACCCCACGGTCCAGGACGTGGTCCGCGCGGCCGACACCCTGTGGCCGTTTCGGCTCCAGGAGTCGTGGGACGCCTCCGGTCTGGTCACGGGCCGCCCCGGGGCGGTGGTCAAACGGATCCACTTGGCCGTGGATCCGGTGGACGTCGTCGTCCGGGAGGCGGTGGGCGCGGGCGCGGACATGCTGCTCACCCACCATCCGCTGCTGCTGCGCGGGGTCACCTCCGTGTCCGCAGACGGCTTCAAAGGCCGCGCGGTCCACGATCTGGTGGAGAACCGCTGCTCGCTGCTGAGCTGCCACACCAACGCGGACGCCGCGCGCCGCGGGGTGTCGGACGCGCTGAGCGCGGCGTGCGGGGTGAATCCCGACGACGCCGCACCGCTGGTTCCGCACGCCACGGACCCGGCTGTGGGGCTGGGACGGGTGGGCACCCTCGAACGGGCCGTGACCCTGCGCGAGCTCGCCGAGCGACTTGCCGCGCGGATTCCCCAGGGGGTGCAGGGACTGCGCGTGGCCGGGGATCCGGAACGTCGCGTGAGCACGGTCGCGGTGTGCGGGGGCTCGGGCGATTCCCTCTTCGACGAGGTGCGGGAGCACGGGGCGGACGTCTACGTCACCGCCGACCTCCGCCACCACCCGGCTTCCGAGGCGCGGGAGCGGGCGGTGGGACCGGGTGGGCACGGCACGCCCGCCCTGATCGACGCCACCCACTGGGGCAGCGAGGCGCTGTGGCTACCGTGGGCCGCGGAGGATCTGCAGCGACTGCTCGCCGAGCGCGGTTTCCATGTGGAGACCCACGTGAGCACGTTGCGCACCGACCCGTGGGACTTCCGGGTCTCTGCCGATCCCCAGCCCCAGGACTGAACTGCCACCACTCCCATCGTCCGCACCGCCGCAGCTCCGCCCACCCCACACCGCCGTACCGCTGACCTCGAGGAGAACGCCATGGCACCGTCTCGAACCTCCCTTCCCGCGCTCCTTGAGCTGCAGGGCGTCGACTCCCGACTGCTGACCACCGTCAACCGGGCGCGGCAGCTGCAGAATTCCGAGTCGGTGGCCGCGCTGCTGCGGCGCCGGGCGCAGGCGATCGCGGCGTCGCGCGATCTGGACGCGGCGAAGGCCGAGGCCGAGTCCGCCATCGTCGCCGCGGAGACGAAGGTGGAGGAGGTCCAGTCCAGGATTGAGCGGGACGAAAAGCGGCTCAACGCCGGTGGCACGTCCAAGGACCTCCTGGGCATTCAGCACCAGATCGAGTCCCTCACCGCCCAGCTCGCCGTGGTGGAGGAGGAGCAGCTCGTGGCGATGGACCATGCCGAGGAGGTGGCGGCGGACCGTGAGCGCAAGCTGCCCCTGCTGCGGGCCGCGGACGCGGAGGCCCGCGCGGCCGTGGCCGAGCGCGATGCCGAGCTGGCCGCCCTGAAGACGGAGCACGAGCGTCTCACGGGGGAGCGGGCACGCATGGCCGCCGCGTTCCCGGACGCAGGCCTGCTCGCCCGCTACGACGAGCACCGCACCGCACGCGGGGGAGGGCGGATCGCCGTTGCGCGCTATGAGGACGGGACGTGCGGGGCGTGCGGCACCCGGCTGAGCCCAGCGGACGCCGCCGCTCTGGAGGCGACGCCCGAGTCTGCGATCCCGCAGTGCCCCGAGTGCGCGGCGATGCTCCTGCTCTGAGACCCGCCCATCCCGCGCTCGTGCCTGCGCCGCGTGTCCCTCGCGGTAGGATCGGGGTGGACAGGTGGGCCGGGCGACCGCGCGGCGTCGTCGTTCGCGACGGCGTCTCGAGGAAAGTCCGGGCTCCGCAGAGCAGGACGGTGGGTAACACCCACTCGGGGCAACCCGCAGGACAGTGCCACAGAAAACAGACCGCCCGCCGTGTGCGGGTCAGGGTGAAAAGGTGGTGTAAGAGACCACCAGCGCGCCGGGTGACCGGTGTGGCTCGGTAAACCCCGTCCGGAGCAAGGCCATGCAGGGCGCGTTCGAGGGCTGCTCGCCCGAGCGTCCGGGTAGGCTGCTCGAGCCGTGCGGCAACGCACGGCCTAGATGGATGGTCGCCACCGCGGTGCGGGCAACCGGCCGCGGCACAGAACCCGGCTCACAGGCCCACCTGTCCACCACACCCACAGAAATGTGTGCATTGTCATGGACTTCTCTGTGGTGTGCGTCATGATGGTTTTATCGGATCCCCCCACCCCCCCCAGGACCCCCAGGCCTCCCAGCTGGAGACCGGGCGGACCGTGTGGAGCGGCGGCAGCAACCACGCCGACGGCGCCTACGGGCGGACTTCAGATCCTGGTGGGCCGCGAACCCGGCACCCTCAAGAAGGTCGGGGCCATGGTCACCGAGGCCCTCTACGCGGTGGGTGCGCGTCCGCTGTGGGGGGCTCCTGGATCCGTCGCGCGGACCGCTGCGGTGGTGGCCGCGCGTCGGCTCCAGGGACTCGTGGGTGACCTGTCCCGGGAGCCTGCCGCGCGCCGTCGTCGTGGAGCTGTCGGGACGATCCGCACGGTCCCTGGCAACACGAAGGGTGGGGCCACGCCGCCTACACTCGTGGGGTGCTGATTCTGCTGCCGCCCTCCGAGTCGAAGACCGCCCCCGCGAGCGGCGATCCGCTGGATCTCGCATCCCTGGACCTGCCCGCCCTCACCGGCGCGCGGTCCGAAGTGGCGGATGCGCTCGCCGCAGTGAGCGAGCAGCCGGACGCGCTCGCCGTGCTGGGTGCCGGGCCTTCCCTGGCCGACGACGTCGCCCGCAACCGTCGGCTGCGCACCGCGCCGGCCGCGCCTGCCCTGGAGGTCTACACGGGAGTCCTCTACGACGCCCTGGACGCGAGCTCACTCTCCCCGGAGGCGAAGCGCGTGGCTGCCGAGTCGCTCCTCGTGGTCTCCGCGCTGTGGGGAGCGGTGCGTCCGACGAACCGGATTCCCGCCTACCGGTTGTCGATGGGAACAGCGCTGCCCGCCACCGGGAAGCTGAGCACATGGTGGAAGCCCCGGCTGACCCCCGTGCTCGACGAGCTCGCCGCGGACGGCGTGGTGGTGGACTGCCGCTCAGCGGCGTACGGGGCGGCCTGGAAGCCCCCGGCAGCGCGGACGGTCACGGTGCGGGTGGAGCAGTTGAAGCCGGATGGCTCCCGCTCCGTGGTTTCCCACCACGCGAAGCACACGCGCGGCGTCGTCGCGCGGCAGCTGTGCGAGGCGGCGGCGTCGGGGACGGAACCGGCCACCGTGGCAGACGTGCGGGACGCGCTCGCCGAGCAATGGACCGTGGAGCTCACAGAACCGACGGCCCGCAAGGCAGGCGTGCTCACGGTGGTGCTGGACCCGCAGTGATCCGGGGGTGACCCGGACGTGGCCCGGCCCCGGTCGCCCGCCCCAGTGCGCGTCAGTGGCCGAACGGGTCCTCGTCCACGCCCGGCAGCCAAGAGGAGTCCGTGCCCCACTTCTCCCTGGCGATCGCCTTGCGGGCCTTCCTGGACCACTTGGGGTTGAGCCGGTCCACATAGAGCTTGCCGTCCAGGTGGTCGTACTCGTGCTGCATCACGCGGGCGAACCACCCGGTGGCCTCGAACGCCACGGGGTCCCCGTTGCCGTCCTGGCCCGCGATCCGGATCCAGTCCGCGCGCTTGAGCGGCCACGCCTGGCTGGGCACGGACAGGCAGCCTTCGGCCTCCTCGTCCGGGTCCGGGGCTTTCTCGCTGATCTTCCCCGTGGTCAGCACGGGGTTCACGAGCGTGCCCCGTGGTGCCACGCCGTCCTCGTTCTCGAAGATGTAGGTGAAGATCCGTAGGCTCACTCCGATCTGCGGGGCGGCGAGCCCCACGCCGTGGGACGCGTCCATCGTCTCGTGCATGTCCGCGATCAGATCCCGCAGGGCGTCGTCGAACTCCGTGACCCGCGCGGCGGGGCGGTGCAGCACGGGATTGCCGGAGATCACAATGGGACGGATGCTCATGCGGGGGTACCTCGGGTTTTGCGGACGGGGCCCCGGGGTCTGCCCGGGGGTATGAAGTGCGTGGTCCGCGCGGTGACCGCGCGGCCGGAGCACAATATATCGTGTCGTGACCATCAGCATGTTGTGTATCGTCAGCCCGGGGGCCGTGCGCTCCCGTCGGTCCGCAACCCCGCCAGCGGCGAGGCCGCGGGCAGGAGCACCCCCGGAAGGCGACGACGTCGTCCGCGAGCCCTTCGCACGCCGCGACGCCGTCCGCACCGGGTGCGCTCCCGACCCCAGCGTGTTCTGCAGTCCACCGTCGTCCGTCCCGAGCGCAGGAGGTTCCACCGAGTGAGGATCGCGTCCCTGCCCCACGGCCACGCGTACGTCCGGCACCTGAGCGACCCCGCCGGTGAGACGGGCGTCCACCGGCTTCCGGACCCCGCGCCGGCGTACCCCGTTCCGGGCGCCCCGTGGTGGCCGCTGGTGATGCTCGACGACGCCTGGATCCGCGAGCACGCGGACGAGTTCGACCTCTACCACCTGCACTTCGGTTTCGACCAGGTCGCCCCCGAGGACCTGCAGCTCATCGTGGACACCCTGCACGAGCACGGCAAGGCGTTCGTCTACACGGTCCACGACCTGCGCAACCCCCACCAGGTGGACCCTGCCACGCAGGACGCGGCCCTGGACGTCCTGGTCCCGGCCGCCGACGAGCTCATCACCCTGACCGACGGCGCCGCCCTGGAGATCGCGCGGCGATGGGGTCGCGTCGCGGAGGTGATCCCGCACCCCCACCTGCTCCCGCTGGAGCGGTGGCACGAGCACCCGCCGGTGGGGGGCGTGCCCGTGGTGGGGCTGCACGTGAAGAGCATGCGCCCCAACATGAATCCGCTCCCGGTCGCCCGGCTGCTCGTGGCCGCGGCGGCGCGCGGTGAGATCCGGCTAGTGCTCGACGCCCACACGGACGTGGTGACGCCCGGTGCGCGCCACTGGGACGGCGAC
This sequence comes from Kocuria sp. UBA5001, assembly GCF_002398425.1. Classification (NCBI taxonomy): domain Bacteria; kingdom Bacillati; phylum Actinomycetota; class Actinomycetes; order Micrococcales; family Micrococcaceae; genus Kocuria; species Kocuria sp. UBA5001. The sequence goes on along the minus strand of NZ_DGYR01000006.1, from coordinate 47,803 downwards.
GTCGTCGACCTTCTGTCCCGCGCGGAGGAGATCCCCAACGTGCGGGTGCACGTGCACGAGATCTACGACGACGCGGAGCTGGAGGACTACCTGCGCGGCCTCGACCTCTCCGTGCTCACCTACCGCTTCGGCACGCACTCCGGCTGGCTCGAGCTGTGCCACGACCTCGGGACCCGCGTGCTGGCGCCCACGGTGGGCTTCTACCACGACCAGCACCCGGGGGTGCTGGCGTTCGAGTGGGACGACGCCGGCGAACCGCGGGAGGACCAGATCCTGGCCGCGCTCGCGAGTCTGCCCGGGTCCGGTCGGTGGCAGGCGAGCGCCGAGCAGCGTGCAGAGCAGCGACGTCGTACCGCCGCCGCCCACGAGCGGGTGTACCGACGCGCGCTGGTGGCGGTCGCCGGCGAGGACGGGTGGTCCGGATGAAGGTCGCGCTGCTCGCGCACGACCGGTTCCCCGTTGCGCCGCCGTTCTCGGGCGGACTGGAGTCCTTCACGTGGCACCTGGCACGGGGGCTGAAGCGCCGCGGGATCGAGGTGGTCGTCTTCGCCGCGCCCGGCTCGGACCCCTCGCTGGGGATCGAGGAGCTGGACGTGGAGCCGCTCGTGCTCAGCGACGAGGCCCGCAACGATGTCGCCATGCCGCCCGAGGCGCAGGTGAGGGAGACGTTCTCCTACCTGCAGGTGATGCGGGCGTTCGCGTCCCGGCCGGACATCGACGTGGTGCACAACAACTCGCTGCACTTCCTGCCGATCGTGATGTCCGGTGCCATCCAGCAGCCGTTGCTGACCACGCTGCACACCCCGGCCACGCCGTGGCTGGAGCCCGCGCTGCGGCTCACGCCCACCGCGCACACCGTGGCCGTCAGCGACTCCGTGGCGCAGCTGTGGAGCACCATCACCTCCGCGCGTGTGATCCGCAACGGGGTGGACCCGCACGAGTGGCGCCCCGGCCCCGGCGGGGACACCCTCGCGTGGTCCGGGCGCATCGTCCCGGAGAAGGCACCTCACATCGCGGCGCTGATCGCCAGCCGGGCCGGGAGACGGTTGCGGATCGCCGGTCCGATCGCGGACCGGCAGTACTTCGAGACCCGGCTCAAGCCGCTGCTCAACGAGAGGATCACCTACGTGGGCCACCTGGACACCGGGCAGCTGCGGGATCTCGCGGGCCACAGCGCGGCGAGCCTCGTGACCCCTGCATGGGAGGAGCCGTACGGTCTCGTGGCCGCCGAAGCCATGGCGTGCGGCACTCCTGTGCTCGCTGTGGCACGCGGCGGGCTGAGCGAGATCGTCCGCTTCCCCGGGGGCCTCACGTCCCAGCCCGGGGCGAGCGAGGCGGAGACCGTGGCCGCGGCCGCGGCCATGCTGCCGCTGGTCGTGGCCATGGACCGTGCACGGGTGCGCCGCTACGCGCTCGAGCACTGCTCGCTGGACGTCACGGTGGACGCGTACGTCGATCTCTACCGGGAGCTGGTGGGCGCGTGATCGGCTACTACGTCCACCACCACGGTCTCGGTCACCGCAACCGCGCCACGCAGATCGCACGCGAACTCACCGTGCCCGTCGTCGGGTTCAGCACGCTCGAGCGCCCCGAGGGGTGGCCGGGTGAGTGGGTGCGGCTGCCGGAGGACACCACCGAGCACCCGGTGGACCCCACCGCCCACGGCGTGCTGCACTGGGCCCCGCTGGGCCACCCCGGTCACCGCGAGCGCCTGGGCCTGATCGCCGAACGGCTGCGCTCGGACGTGGACCTCATGGTCACGGACACCTCAGCCGAAGTGACCCTGCTGGCCCGGCTCATGGGTGTGCCCACGGTGGTCCTCGCGATGCGCGGGGACCGCACCGACCGCACGCACCGCGCCGCCTACGACGCTGCCACGGCCCTGATCGCGCCGTGGTCCCGCGAGACGGCGGAGCCCTACTGGCCCGAGGAGTGGACCCGCAAGACCACCTTCACCGGGGCCATCTCCCGTTTCGACGGGCTGGTTGCCCCCGCGCTGCATGACACCGGCCCCACCGGGGTCACGCGCGAGCTGCCTGCCCCCGCCCCTGCTGGCGTTGCCCCCGAGCTGCAGGAAAACAGCTCGAGCGGCGTCGTTCCCGCAGGCGGCGACGACGGCCCAGGCGCCGTCGCGCCCGGACGCCGCGTGCTGATCGTGTGGGGGCGCGGTGGCACCGAGGTGGGGGACGCGCAGATCGACGCGGCGCGCGCCGCCACCCCGGGGTGGGGCTGGACCGTGCGCACGCCGGACACACCCTCACCGGACCTGTGGCGAGAGCTGCACGAGGCCACCGTGGTGGTGACCCACGGCGGGAACAACGCCGTGGCCGAGCTCGCTGCGGCGCAGGCCCACGCGGTGGTCGTTGCACAGCCGCGCCCGCACAACGAGCAGGAGGCCACCGCGGCGGCGCTGGACCGGGCCGGGATCTGCGTGGGGCTTTCGCGCTGGCCCGAGGCGCACGAGTGGCCCGGTCTGTTCGCACGGGCCCTCACCCTCGGCGTCGAGCGGTGGGAACGGTGGCGCCACGGTGATGGAGCGCACCGCGCGGCCCGCGCCATGGAGGCGCTGCTGGGCGGCGGTGTCCGGTGAGCGCAGTGCTCGTCACCATAGCGAGCGGGCGGCACACCCACCTGCGGCGTCAGCGCGCGTGGCTCGCGGCGCAGAGCGAGACACCCCTGGCCCACGTGGTCGTGAGCATGGGGGACCCCGGGATCCGGGAGGTGCTGGCCCTTCGTCCGGACCTGCCGAGCGAGTTAGTGGAGCTGCCCCCCGCGGCGGAGCTGCCCCTGGCCGCGGCGCGCAACGCCGGGGTGCGACGGGCCGCGCAGCTTGGCGCGGACACCGTGGTGCTGCTCGACGTGGACTGCCTGCCCCACGAGCACGTCGTGCGCGACTACACGAGGGCCCTCCGGGAGCTGGACGGCGCCCCGGCCGTGGTGAGCGGACGCGTGCAGTACCTGCCCGAGGGTATGTCGGAGGCCGAGCACACCCCGCAGGCCGTGGCGCGGCTGGGCCGAGACCACCCGGCGCGGGTGCTGCCGGAGCCCGGGGCACTCGAGGCGGCCGACCCCCGCATGCTGTGGTCCCTGTCCCTGGCGTGCACGGTCAGCACGTGGGACCTCGCCGGCGGCTTCGACGAGCGTTACGTGGGCTACGGCGGAGAGGACACGGACTTCGGTCAGCGGCTGGCGGTCGCCGGGGGAACGCTGTGGTGGCTCGGGGGAGCCACGGCGTACCACCAGTACCACCCCACGCAGTCCCCGCCCGTGCAGCACGTCTCCGCCATCGTCCGCAATGCGGCCCTGTTCCAGGACACCTGGGGCTTCGAGCCCATGGAGGGCTGGTTGCGGGAGTTCGCCTCCCGCGGACTCATCGTGCGGGAGGGCGGACGCTGGCGCGAGACCGCCCGGGATTCGGGCGGTAGTGCGTGAACTTACCATTATGCTCGTGTGGTGAGTTCCGAACGTCCTGACATCTCCCTGGCCCTGATCAACGACTACCCGGTGGTGGTCGAGGGCGTGGCGCACATGCTGCGCCGCCACCCCCGGCTCGACGTGGTGGAGCTGGACTCCGGTCTGCTGCCGGAGCAGGACGTGGACGTGGTGCTCTACGACGCCTTCGCAGCCACCGGGCGCGGCACACGGGACGTGATGCGGCTGCTGGGGGAGGCCCGCTTCCGCAGGGTGGTCATGTACACCTGGAACGTCAGCGCGCAGCGTGTGGACGAAGCCTTGGCCATGGGCATGGACGGGTTCCTGTCCAAGGAGCTCAGCGCGCAGGACCTCGGCGACGCCCTGGTGCGCGTGCACGAGGGCGAGCGCGTGGTGGAGCCTGAGCCCGTGCGCGAGGACGTCACCCCGCCGGACTGGCCCGGCCGCAGGACCGGTCTCTCAGCGCGCGAGGCCGAGGTGATTGCGCTCATCACCCAGGGCTTCACCAATGACGAGATCGCCCGCAACTGCTACCTCAGCATCAACTCCGTGAAGTCCTACATCCGCTCCGCCTACCGCAAGATGGGCGTGGAGCGCCGCAGCCAGGCCGTGCTGTGGGGCGTGCAACACGGGATGGACCCCTCGAGCCAGCAGCAGCGCATCCTCTTCGCGTGAGCCACTCCCTCCCCGCTGGGTGGCCTGTCCTGCGCGGTGCCGACGGTGGGTTCGCACGCCCTGCCTCTGCAGGTGGGTGACGAGCCTCGCCGCCCCGGGGCACAATGGGCGCATGAGCGAAGACGAGTACGCAGCACAGAAGAAGGCCCAGCAGCTCGCCGGCGAGGACGGCGGCTTCCCCGAGCAGGAGCAGACCCCTCCGGGGCTGACCACGGACATGGACCCGCTGCCGGACCACGGCGAGCAGACCTGGGTGGGACGCGGGCGACTGGACGGTCTCAAGGCCCTCGTGACCGGCGGTGACTCCGGGATCGGCCGCGCCGTGGCCATCGCGTTCGCCCGCGAGGGCGCGGACGTGGCCATCAACTACCTCCCAGAAGAGGAGTCGGACGCACAGGACACCCGGCAGTGGATTGAGGAGGCCGGACGCAAGGCCGTCCTGCTCCCGGCAGACCTGCGCGAGGAGTCCCACGCGCGCGGCGTCGTGGACCAGGCGGCGGAGAAGCTGGGCGGCCTCGACGTCCTCGTGAACAACGCCGGGTTCCAGTGGGCTCGGCGTGACGGTGGCTTGCAGGGGCTGAAGACGGAGGAGATGGACCGGGTCTTCAAGACCAACCTCTACGCGCTGTTCTGGGTCTCCCAGCAGGCGCTGTCCTACCTGAAGGAGGGCTCCTCGATCATCAACGTGAGCTCCATCCAGGCCTACGACCCCTCCGAGAACCTGATCGACTACGCCTCCACCAAGGCCGCGATCAACAATTTCACGGTCAACCTGGCCAGTGAGCTGGGGGAGAAGGGCATCCGCGTCAACGCGGTGGCGCCCGGGCCCATCTGGACCCCCCTGCAGCCCGCCACCAAGGCCGGGGAGGGCATGCCCTCGTTCGGCGGGGACACCCCGCTGGGCCGCGCGGGCCAGCCCTCCGAGCTCGCCGGGGCGTTCGTGTTCCTCGCGAGCCCCGCGGAGGCCTCCTACGTCTCGGGCACGGTGATCGGCGTGACCGGCGGTAAGCCCGTCTTCTGAGACCCGCGCACCAGTACCACCCCTGCGGAGCCGCAACCGCCCCCGCAGGGGTGGTGTCATTTCACGGCGTTGGTGGTTGACTGGCCACATGCGAGCACTGACATGGCAAGGACTCGGCGACGTCCGGGTTGAGAACGTTCCCGACCCCGTACTGCAGGACCCCACCGACGCGATCGTGCGGGTAACCTCCACGGCCATCTGCGGCTCGGACCTGCACCTCTATGGGGTGCTGGCCCCGTACCTGCAGAAGGACTACGTGCTGGGCCACGAGTTCATGGGCGTCGTGGAGGAGGTCGGTTCCGGGGTCTCCAGCCTGCGTCCCGGGGACCGCGTGGTGGTGCCGTTCGTGATCGCGTGCGGCCACTGCTGGATGTGCGACCGCGGGCTGTTCGCAGCGTGCGAGACCACGCAGATCCGTGAGATGGGCACCGGCGCCGCCCTGTTCGGCTTCTCCTCCCTCTACGGCTCGGTGCCCGGCGGGCAGGCCGAGATGGTCCGCGTGCCGCACGCGGACTTCGGCCCTGTAAAGCTGCCCCAGGACTTCGAGGACGAGCGCTTCCTCTACCTCAGCGACATCCTGCCCACGGCGTGGCAGGGCGTGAAGTACGCGAACGTGGGGGAGGAGGACACCCTCGCGGTGCTGGGCCTCGGTCCCGTGGGCCAGCTGGCGGTGCGTTCCGCCGCACTGCAGGGCGTGAAACGCATCATCGCCGTGGACCTCGTGGACGAGCGCCTGGCTCTGGCGAAGAGCTGGGGCGCGGAGATCGTGGATCTGCGCGAGGTGGACGACGTCTCGGACACCCTCAGGGACATGACCGACGGGCGCGGTCCGGACGGTGTTCTCGACGCCGTGGGCATGGAGGCTCACGGCAACCCGATCGCCGAGAAGGTCGTCGCCGGTGCGGCACGACTGCCCAAGGCCCTGGGGCGCAAGGCCATCGAGACCGCGGGCATCGACCGCCTGGACGCCTTGCACACGGCCATCCACAGCGTGCGCCGTGCGGGCACCGTGTCGGTTTCCGGCGTGTACGGAGGCATGGCGGATCCCATGCCCATGATGGAGATGTTCGACAAGGGCATCACTATGCGCATGGGCCAGTGCCACGTGCGCCGCTGGACGGGCGAGCTTCTGGAGATCGCGAGCCGGTCCGAGGACGTCCTCGGGCTGGAGTCCCTGGCCACACACCATGTGTCCCTGGACGAGGCGCCGGACGCCTACAAGATGTTCCAGGAGAAGAAGGACGGCTGCATCAAGGTGGTGCTCAAGCCGTAGCGCCACCGCCCTGTGCCGCGGCGCCCGTCGAGGCGGGCCCGGGCCCGGGCATGCAGAACGCGGCACCCCGTACGGGGTGCCGCGTTCTGTTCTTCGTGGGGTGAGCGACGGGGGTTGAACCCGCGACCTCCTGGACCACAACCAGGCGCTCTGCCGACTGAGCTACGCCCACCATGCGTGCCACCGCGCAACGTTTCCGTCCCGCCGGGCAACGACGACCACTATAGCGCACCCGAGGCCCTCTGCGCGCATCCGGCGCCCGCCGCCCGCGGGGGCGGCCGCTAGCCGCGCTCGGCCGTGCGCGTGGGGGAGGCCTTGATGAGCGCGGCGACCCGCCGGGCGTCGTCGGACGTGGGGCCCGGCTCACCGGGGAACAGGATGTGGCGGTAGTAGCGAAGCTCGTCGATGGAGTCCTCGATGTCCCCGAGCGCGCGGTGGTTGCCAGTCTTCTCCGGGGCCTGGAAGTACGCCCGCGGGTACCAGCGCCGAGCGAGCTCCTTGATCGTGGAGACGTCGATGATCCGGTAGTGCAGGTGGTCCACGAGCTCGGGCATGTCACGGGAGAGGAACGTCTTGTCGGTGCCCACAGAGTTGCCGCCCAAGGGCGCCTTGCCGGGCTCGGGCACCCACTCGCGGATGTAGTCGAGGACCTTTGCCTGCGCGGTGGCCATGTCTGTGCCGCTGTCGAGCTCGGGCAGCAGCCCGGACGTCGCGTGCATGTTCCGTACGAAGTCGTTCATCTGCTCCAGGGAGGTCTGCGGCGGCTTGATCACCACATCCACGCCCTCGCCCAGCACGTTGAGCTCGTCGTCGGTCACGAGCGCGGCCACCTCGATCAACGCGTCATCGGACAGGGACAGCCCCGTCATCTCGCAGTCGATCCACACTATTCTCCGGTTTCCAGTCGTCACCCCTCCAATCTATCGCGTCGTTCCCGCCCGGTTCCCACCCGCGCACCCGACTGCGCGCGGTCGGCGGCGTCCGCACGCGCGGTAGGATCGGGCCCGACGCCGCCCCCGCGACTCTCGCGCGGCCGGCACCGCCCGCGGGCGGCCACGACCGCTACCGACGCAACGACCACCGGGAGGCCCTCGCAGTGCGCACCACGTCCAGGAAGGCCGGGCAGCCGGTGGCACCCGCCCCCGGCCACCAAGACCCCAGCTGCCTGGCCCCCGAGGACACCAGCGCGTCCTCACTCACGCGCACCGTGCTGATGGGGACCCTCGGATCGCTCATGCTCGCGTTCGGCTCGCTGGGGGTCGGGTGGCTGGCGAGCGTCTCGGGGCTTCGCCGCAACCCCCTGATCATCTGGATGCGGTTCGAAACCATGGGCGTCGTCGTTTCGGTGCTCGCGCTGGCGCTCGGGGCCATGCTCCTGGTGCGGCAGTGGCTGCGTCTCGGCCAGAAGCTCGACCCCTGGGGTCCCGCCAGCGCCCGATGGGTGCTCATCGCGATCGGCGCGTGGACCCTGCCCATGCTCGTGAGCATCCCCCTGTTCAGCAGGGACGTGTACTCGTACATCGGCCAGGGGCGCGTGATGCTCAACGGGCTGAATCCCTACGAGTCCGGGGTCTCCTCGATCGACAACTTCTTTCAGCTCGGCGCCGACCAGTTCTGGGCGCAGTCGCCGCCCCCGTACGGGCCCGTGTTCCTGTGGCTCGAGCAGCTCGTGGTTACGGTCACTCGCACGGACCCGGACGCGTCCGTGCTGCTGTTCCGCGGCATGTGCGTGCTGGCGGTCATCGCGTGCATGTGGGTGATCCCTCGCCTGGCGCGGCTGCACGGCGTGAACCCGCGCCGCGCGATGTGGCTCTCGGTGGCCAACCCGCTGTTCCTCACCAACTTCGTGGTCTCCGCGCACAACGACGCCATCATGCTGGCTCTCGCCCTGCTCGGAACCTACGCCGCCGCGGTGCAGCGCAACTGGAAGGGCGGGCTTCTCGGCACCACGCTCGTGACGCTGTCCGTGGCTATCAAGCCCATCACCCTGGTCTTCCTACCGTTCGTGGGCCTGCTGTGGGCCGGGCGCAACGCATCCTGGCCCCGCCGGTTCGTGGTCTGGGCGCTCACTCTGGCGTACTCCCTAGCCCTGCTGGGGCTCATGGGGCTGCTCAACGGATTCGGTTTCGGCTGGGTCTCCGCGGTGTCCACCCCCGGCACCGTGTACATCTGGTACGCACCCATCGGCCTTCTCGGGCTCTTCGCGCAACTCGTGGGAAGCTCGTGGGGTCTCAACGGCTCCGCCTGGATGGATGCCGTGCACGCCGCAGGCACGGCACTGGCCGCCCTGGTGGTTGTGGTGCTGATGTTCGTGGGCCGCGACACCAGGATCTTCCGGCGCCTCGCGTGGGCGCTCGCGGCCTTCGTGCTGCTGTCCCCGATCATCCAGGCCTGGTACGTGGTGTGGCTCATACCGCTGTTCGCGATCACCGGCATCCGCGACGACTGGCAGGTGGACGTCCTGTTTTTTATCACGGCGTTCTTCACCGTCTATGCCGTGGCGGACCAGCTGGACGTCTTCCCTTATCTGGATCTCAACCTCCTGGCCGCCCGCGTGATTGCAGCACTCGTGGCTTGCACCTACGGCGTGTACCTGTGGGTGCTCGACCCTGCGACCCGGCGCATCGCCCGCGCCCAGGCACACAGCCGCGGCCGCACCGCGGTGCTGTAGAGCACGACGTCGTCGTCCCTGCTTCCGGACGCCGCCGTGCCTGCCCGCGGCGGCGCCACCCCGGGGACCGTGACGGGCAGCTGGTACCCGGGCGGTGCTCTGGGACCGGTTGACGGTTCCCAAGAGGTGGAGACGGAGCGAGGGCCCCGCTCGTCACGAGCGGGGCCCTCGACCGATCCGGGTGTGGGATCACACGCCGTAGTACAGCTGGAACTCCAGGGGATGGGGGACCAGGGAGAGCGGCTTGAGCTCGTTCTCGCGCTTGTACTCGATCCAGGACTCGATGAGGTCCTCGGTGAAGACGTCACCGGCGAGCAGGAACTCGTGGTCCTCCTCGAGCGCCTTCAGGGCCTCCTCGAGGGTGCCCGGGGCCTTCTTGATGTCCTTGGCCTCCTCTGGCGGAAGCTCGTAGAGGTCCTTGTCGATGGGATCCGCGGGCTCGATGCGGTTGCGGATGCCGTCCAGGCCAGCCATCAGCTGCGCGGCGAACGCCAGGTACGGGTTGCACGAGGGGTCCGGGGCGCGGAACTCCAGACGCTTGGCCTTGGGGTTCGTGCCCGTGATCGGGATGCGGATGCCCGCGGACCGGTTGCCCTGCGAGTACACCATGTTCACGGGGGCCTCGTAGCCCTTGACCAGACGACGGTAGGAGTTCACGGTCGGGTTGGTGAACGCCAGGACTGCGGAGGAGTGCTCCAGCAGGCCGCCGATGTACCAGCGCGCCACGTCCGAGAGGCCCGCGTAGCCCTTCTCGTCGTAGAACAGCGGCTCGCCACCCTTCCACAGGGACTGGTGGCAGTGCATGCCTGAGCCGTTGTCGTTGAACACGGGCTTGGGCATGAACGTGGCGGTCTTGCCGAACGCGTCCGCGGTGTTCTTGATGACGTACTTGAACTTCAGCAGGTCGTCCGCGGCTGCGGTGAGGGTGGAGAACTTGTAGTTGATCTCCGCCTGGCCGGAAGCGCCCACCTCGTGGTGGGAGCGCTCCACCTCCAGGCCGATGTCGTCCAGCGCCACGCACATGGCGTCACGCAGGTCCGCCTGCTTGTCCACGGGGGAGACGGGGAAGTAGCCCCCTTTGACCGCGGTCTTGTTGGCGAGGTTGCCGCCCTCCTCCTCGCGACCGCTGTTCCACGGTGCTTCCTCGGAGTCGATCTTGTAGAACGTGGACTGCGGCTCCACCTGGAAGCGGGCGTCGTCGAAGATGAAGAACTCGGCCTCGGAGGCGAAGTTCGCGGTGTCCGCGATGCCGGTGGAGGCGAGGTACGCCTCGGCGCGCTCGGCCACGCCGCGGGGATCGCGGTGGTAGGGCTCACCGGTGCGGGGGTTCACGATGGAGCAGGTGACCACCAAGGTCTTCTCCACGCGGAACGGGTCCACGAACGCGGACTGCGGGTCCGGGATGAGCTGCATGTCGGACTCGGCGATGCCCTGGAAGCCACGGATGGAGGAGCCGTCGAACAGCTGTCCGTCAGTGAAGAAATCCTCGTCCACCGCCTTGGCCGGCAGGTTGAAGTGCTGCTGCACACCGGGCATGTCCGTGAAGCGGAGATCGACGAAGACGACGTTCTCGTCCTGGATGTACGACAGCACTTCTTCGGCTGATTGGAACATGGACCTGTTCTCCTTCTGTAAGGGCGTCCGATCGGCGCCGCGGCGGGTGGAGCCACCGCGAGCGTCCGGTTCTGGTGTCCAGCGTAGGAACCGGGCGTTGCCCGACGGTGTCACGGGTGTTTCGTGCGTGTAACACGCGCCACCCGCGCGGTGGGGCCCCGCCGACCGGTCAGTACCCTCCCCACTCTACCGGCGGGTGACGCTGCCGGAGGATCGGGCGGCTAGGGTTGAGGGCATGGTTTCACGGCAGGACATGGGCTCGTGGCTCGACGGCGCACCCCGCGAGGGCTCGCGGTACCCGGGTGAGCGGTGGGGGCGCCCGGAACGTGGTGCCGGCTCGATCGCACGGTTCCCCGCACGGCTGGTGGCACTAACGATCGACTGGCTGCTGGCGCTCGTGCTCGCGGGCCTGTTCCTGTCCCGCTGGAACGGCTCGGGACTGATGAACCTGGCCGTGTTCTTCGTGCTCAGCGTGCTCATGGTCGGCCTCTTCGGGCGAACCATCGGGCACTGGGTCACGGGGTTGCAGGTGCAAACGATGGACGGGCGCCCGGCAGGGTTCGGCAAGGCGCTCGTGCGCACCCTGCTGCTGTGCCTGGTGATCCCCCCGCTCGTCTCGGACGAGGACCAGCGCGGATTGCACGACCGCGCGGTCGACACCGTGCTGGTGCGCGTGCGCTGACAGCTCAGGAGGGGCGAGGCCCCACCGCCGGCGGCCGCTGCCCTGACGCCGGATTCCAACATGAGGCTCCCACGTCGGGCGTTGACATCGGGTGCGGGCACGCAAAACGGGCCGGGTCTTGTGACCCGGCCCGTTCGCCCTCGTTCTTCGCGGTCTCAGTCCGCTCAGCGGCCCCGCATGGACTTGCGGTCCGGGCGTGCCCGCATGGGGTCCACGCCCTTGGGGATGGGCAGGCGGTTCTGCAGGGTGCTCATGCGGCGGTGGACCACCTGCACCTCCTGCTTGGTGAGCTTGTTGTCGAGCCCGCGCATCGTCTTGGCGAGCCTGTTCAGAGGAACCTGGCCCTCTCCGTTGCCGGACTTGATCACGTGGATGGGCACGTTCTGGATCACGGGCCCGATCCGGCGGCGCTCCTTCTTCACGAGCTTGTCCACGCGGTTCACCGGGCCCTCCGTGATGAAGACGACCCCGGGGCGTCCCACGGCGCGGAACAGCAGGTCCTTGGACTTCGGGTCCATGGCCGCGGGCTCCTCCTCCACAATCCACCCGCGCTTGAGGGTGGACAGCGCGGCACCGGCGGCGCCGGGCTGACCCTCAATCCGGGAGAACGCCGCCCGCTCAGCACGCCGGGAGAGCAGGATCACCGCGGCCAGCACAGCGAAGGGGATGCCGATCAGCAGCCACGTGATCCAGTTGCCGAGCGCCACACCGATCAGCAGGAAGACCAGCAGCACGCCCAGGCCCAGCAGGATCATCCACCACAGGATGTTCGGCTCCTGCTCGCGGGTCATCTGGAAGACCTGCTTCATCTGCGCGAAGACGCCGGGCCCCTTGGCAGCCTTGCGTTGGCGCTTCTCCTCGCGCTTGCGGTCGCGTTCGGCGGCCTTGGCCTTGGTGGACGTGGCTGGTGACACGGTGGTTCCTCGCAGTTGCTGGTAGGGGATCGCGGTCATTCTATCCGCTGGGGGACGGGCGCGGAGATGACGACGCCGCCCGGGTCGCGGGCGGCGTCGTCATGCGAGAGCGGTGCCGACTCAGCCCAGCCGGGCGAGCAGGCTCGAGGCCTCCTGCGTGGCGGAGCCGGAATCGTCGATGTGCGAGAGGTGCTCCGGGATCTCGCGGCCCATTTTCTTCATCGCGCGGGCCCACAGCTTGCCGGCGCGGTAGCTGGAACGGACCATCGGCCCGGCCATGACGCCCAGGAAGCCGATCTCCTCGGCGGCCTTGGAGAGCTCCACGAAGGTTTCCGGCTTCACCCAGCGGTCGATCGGGTGGAACGTGGGGCCGGGGCGCAGGTACTGGGTGAGGGTGATGATGTCGCAGCCGGCGTCGTGCAGGTCGCACAGCGCCTCGTAGACCTCGTCGTCCGTCTCGCCCATGCCGAGGATCAGGTTAGACTTCACGATCATCCCGTTGTCCTTGCCCTGGGTCAGGACGTCCAGGGAGCGCTCGTACGCGAAGGCCGGGCGGATCTGCTTGAAGATCCGCGGGACGGTCTCCAGGTTGTGCGCGAACACCTCGGGCTGGGCGTCGACGACCTGCTGCAGGGCGTCGGGCTGGCCCTTGAAGTCGGGAATGAGGATCTCCACGCCGGTGCTGGGGTTCATGGCGTGGATCGCACGGATGGTCTCTGCATTCAGCCAGGCACCGCCGTCCGAGAGGTCGTCACGGGCCACTGAAGTCACGGTGGCGTAGCGCAGACCCAGGTCCCGCACGGACTCCGCGACCTTCCGGGGCTCCTGCACGTCCACCATGCCGGGCTTGCCCGTTGCGATGTCGCAGAAGTCGCAGCGCCGCGTGCAGGTGTCCCCGCCGATGAGGAACGTGGCCTCCCGGTCCTCCCAGCACTCGTAGATGTTGGGGCACCCGGCCTCCTCGCACACCGTGTGGAGTCCGCGGCCGCGTGCCATGGACTTCAGCTCCGTGAACTGGGGGCCCATCTTCGCGGTGTTCTTCAGCCAGGACGGCTTCTTCTCGATGGGGACCTCTGCATTGCGTGCCTCCACGCGCAGCAGCTTGCGGCCTTCGGGGGCGATGGTCATGGGTTCTCCTCGCTGGTGACGCTGGCGTGGCCCGTGCCCACCCGGTGCGGTGGTGGGGGCCGTTGTCGAGAGTGGTTGACGACTGGGGCGTGTCAGGACGCGGGGATGGCGTCCGGGGCGGCAGTGGTCTCCCTTGCGGCGGTGGGGACGTACTCGTGCCGCAGCATGGGTGCTGGTGCGGGGGTGGGTGGTTCGAAGGGTACGCACAAATCTGCCTCGCGGGCCGCGAGCTCCTGCTCCATACGCGCGACAACGTCCACGGGGTCGATCCGATTCCCGGTCTCCGCACCGAGAGAGGTGACGCCCGCATCCGTGATGCCGCACGGGATGATCTTGCCGAACGGACGGAGGTCGTTGGAGCAGTTCAGGGCAAAACCGTGCATGGTGGCGCGCTTGGAGACTTGGACGCCGATGGCGGAGATCTTGCGGTCCGGTCCGCGCTCGTCCGCGAGCACCCACGCGCCGGAACGGCCGGCGACGGTGGTGGCGGGCACCCCGAAGTCCCGCACGACGGCCACGATCACCTCTTCGAGGACCCGCACGAAACGCACGACGTCCAGGGGGATCGGCAGACGCACGATGGGGTAGCCCACGAGCATGCCTGGGCCGTGGTAGGTGAGTTTGCCGCCGCGGCCGATGGGCACCACCTCGGTGCCGTCCCACGGATACTCGTGCTTCTCGGTCCTGCGCCCGGCCGTGTAGACGGGATCGTGCTCGACCATCAGCACGGTGTTGCCGCGCGTTCCGGCCACGACCTCCCGGTGGACCTCACGCTGCAAGTCCAGGCACTCGCGGTAGTTCACCAGGTTCGGTGCCAAGCCGACGCGTTCGAAGTGCAGAGCCATTCGGACAGCTTATCCCTTCTCCCCAGCCTGTGGATAACGTGCGCGGAGACGGTTTCCGACGGGCACAGTGGGGTCATGAGCGAACATCGTGCCCACGGCCGGACCCGTCACGCCGGGCAGGGTCCGGGCCACGTCGAGGACACGGCAGGCGGGTCCACCGGGCGTCACCGAACCACGGAGGAACGGGTGCGGGCGGCCCGAAGGACACCTTCGGCCGCGGAGCCACTGGATCACGGGGGAGTCGTGCCACCCGCTCTCGAGCCGGTCTCTCCTGATGCTGCAGCACCCGCTGCTGCATCGCTCGTTTCTGGCCCGTCTGCGGACCTGCCGCCAGGTCCGGTCGACGGCGGGCGCACCGTTGACCGGCATGCACCCGGGGGCACCAGCGGAGCCGCCACCGCGGTTGGCGACGTGGTCGGCCGAGGTCCATCGCTTGCGGTGGAGCGCCGTGCGGCCCAGGGGGAGGGGCTGGAACTCGTCGAGCGGCTCGCGGAGGGCGGCGGCACCCGCACCTGGCTCGCCCGGGAGCAGTCCACCCGCGAGGGGTTCACCGTGACGTTCGCCGTGTCCGAGGACCCTGAACGACGCCGCCCGGTCGAGGCTGACTTCGCGGCGCTCGTCGACGCCTGGGCGCAGGAGACCCATCCCGCCCTGGTGGGCGTCCGGGCGGTGATCGCGGACGGGACGATCCACAGGAACGCCGCAGCTCCGGCTGGTGGCTCGCCCCGCGGGGACGGAGTGGACCGGGGCGCCCTCGTGGCTGAGCACGTGAAGGCTCGACCCCTCGCCGAGATCATGGGCGAGCAGGGCCGAGTGGCACCGGAGACTCTGCTGCCGGTTCTCGCGGATGCCGCCCGGGGGCTGTCACGGCTGCACGAGCGCGGGTGGGTGCACGGCGCGCTGAGTGCGCGGCACGTGCTCGTGACTCCCGACGGCAGGGCGCTGCTGGACGGCTACGGCGTTCGTGCCGGTGCCCGCCCCGGGCCTCCGGCATGGGGGCAGGCTCAGGACACGGACGCCCGCCAGGAGCTTGCGGACCGGGCCGTGGGCTTGGGCCGGGCCCACCACCACATGGACGAGGCGGGCCCGGTGGCAGCGGGTTCCGCCACCGAGGTGAGCGCGGCTCAGGACGTCCACGACCTTGCCGTCACAGGGTGGCTCGCACTCACCGGACGCTACCCGGGCCCGGATGCGCACCGGGTGCCACTGAGCCTCATGTGTCCCAACGCGCCGCGTCACCTGGTGCTGATGCTCGAGGGCGCACTGTGCGACGACCCCGCGCAGCGGCCCTCCGCCCACGAGCTCGCCACCGGATTCGACACACCTGTCCGGAAGCCGTCGCCCGCGCGTCGCCCGCCCGAGCGCATGACACCCGAGGTGATCAGGGCCGACGGGACGGTGCTGCGGCCGCGCCGTCGCCCGTTCGCCGCTGCCGCGCTCCGACTCGGCGGACGCAGCGAACGGTCCCAGGGCAGAGGGGGAGAACGCGCGCGGACGGTGGGGCAGGCCACCGCCGGGACTGCCGCCACGGACGGAGAGAGCCACGGTCCACGTCGCGTCCTTGCGATCACGGCGGCCGTCCTCGCTGCCGCAGCGATCGTCTGGGTGCTCGCGAACTGGCCCGACGGCGACGTCGTGGCCGGAACCGGAGCCACGGCGTCGCCCGCGGCTCCCGAGGACGCACGCAGCCCCGATGAGGCGCGCGGCTTCGAGGTGAGCGCCAACCCGTCCGGAACCAGCGGAGCCGGGGGAAACACCGATGAATCCGCGTCGCGGGATGCTGGGGGGACCGGCGGCGGGTCACCTCGCCAGGTGGCACCCTCGGCGTCCGGGGGATCGTCCGCGGGTACGGGAACGGCTCCGGGAGAGAGCATGCAGGACAAGGACCGGGAGGCTCGCGGGGCCGTGGGAGACCTCGTGGCCCGGAGGGCGGCCGCGCTCGCGGCCGGTGACGAGGCCGCCGCGGAGGCGGTGTACGTCCCGCGGTCCGGTCTCGCGGCCCGTGACAAGGACCTGATACGTCGAGCGGCTGCGCGGGGCGGGGCGGATGCCGGCACGACAGAGCTCTCAGAACTCCGGATGGAGGTCGTCTCACTTGCCGAGCAGAAGCCGGACACGGCGGCGCGCCTCTCACCCGCCGACGCTGCCCGCACGAGGACCTACAACGCCGAGGTGGTCACCCGGGGCTGGCGTGGCACACTGCCCACGGGATCCGCCTTGACAGGGGACGGGGACCTGGCCAGGCAACGGCTGCGCATCACCATCACGGCGACAGCGCAGGGCTGGCGTCTCGCGGACGTCACCCCGCTCACCGCGCCGGGGTGACCGGCCACGACCGGGGGCGAGCCGAAGCCGCTGCCACGGACGGCGGCGTGCGGAGGCCGACGACACGGGGACGAGGGGCGGGTGCGTCGACCAGTGGGGGAACGGCGGCGGCACGAGCTGAAGGGACGTCGATCAGTGGTGGGCGGCCTACGGCACCGTCCGCGGGAACTTGGACGAAAGGGCAAGAAACGCCGAACGCCCGGGTGAGGGCACCCGGGCGTTCGTCAGCTGTCAGCGGCTCACCAGAAGACGGCCACCGCCGCGTTGATGAGGGCCATGCCGCCCACCGCGTGGGCGAGTCCGGTGGACACCGGCTCGCCCCGCTGGGTCTTGCGCATGCCGATGAACGCGGCGACTAGCACCACCAGGAGGATGACGAACTTCACGCCGATCTTGGCGAAGTTGAGGCTGTCGTGGCCGCCGCTCATCTCACGGATACCCACCATGACGAGGCCCGTGACGAGCATCAGCACAGCGGCCCAGAACTGGCTGACCGTGACGGTGGGAGTCTTCATGGTGTAGATCCAGGTGCCGACTATGACGGCCACACCCACGATGTGAAGGAAGAGCATGAGGCTGAGAAGAAAGGTCATGCTTCGAGGGTAACCGAGTGTCGCCTGAACCATTGACACCTGCCGGGGCGTGGGGGTAGGCAAACACACTCGAGAACGACAGCGGGCCCGGACCACCGGGTGCACACGGCACGCGACAGCCCGGGCCCGCGGGCACCGGGATGGCGGTGAGGTCGAGGACCCCGTCCTCACCGCCGAGCGGTCAGGCTCAGAGACCCACCTCGGACTCGAACTGACCGGCCTCGAGGCGCTTCTTGAGGGTACTCAAGAAGCGGCCGGCGTCCGCGCCGTCCACGAGCCGGTGGTCGTAGGTCAGGGACAGGTAGCACATGTGACGGATGGCGATGGTGTCGTTGCCGTCCGCGTCCGCGATGACCATGGGCCGCTTCACGATCGAGCCCGTGCCCAGGATGCCGACCTGGGGCTGGTTGATGATCGGCGTGTCGAACAGCGCGCCGAAGGACCCGATGTTCGTGATCGTGAACGTCCCACCGGTCAGGGCATCCGGCGAGATGCTGCCGTCCTTGGCGGCACCACCGAGCTCGGCGATCTGCTTGGCGAGACCGCCGAGGTTCAGATCGCCGGCGTTCTTGACCACCGGCACGAGGAGTCCGCGCGGGGTGTCCACGGCGATGGCGATGTCCTCGGAGGAGTTGTAGACGATCTCCTTGGAGTCTTCCTTGAACATCGCGTTCAGCACGGGGTGCGCCTGCAGGGCTTCGGCCACGGCCTTCGCGAAGAAGGGCATGAAGGTGAGCTTGGCGCCCTCGCGCTTCTGGAACTGGTCCTTGACCTTCTGCCGCAGCTGCGCGACACGGGTCATGTCCACCTCGGTGACCTGCGTGAGCTGCGCCGAGACCTCGAGGGACTCGCGCATCCGCTTGGCAATGGTCATGCGGATGCGCGGGGCCTTCTCGGTGGTGCCGCGCTTGGGGTCGGCCGCCGGGGCAGCGGCCGGAGCAGCCTTGCCGGAGCTCTGCGTGGACACAGCCGGGGACATGTCCGCTCCGGTATCCGTGGTGGCGGGCGCCACGGACTTCTCGGCCTTCTCCGCGGCGGACAGGACGTCCTGCTTGCGGATGCGGCCCCCCACGCCGGTGCCGGAGATCGTGGAGAGATCCACGTTCTTCTCGCGGGCCAGCTTGCGCACGAGCGGCGTCACGTACCCGGGCACATCCTTGCCCGCGGACGGGGCGGACTCGGCCGGCTTCGACGGCGTCTTCTCCGACTCGGACTCAGCCGTGGGCGCCTGAGAAGTCTTCGCCTCGGCGGCCTGTTCGGTGTTCTCTCCGGAGTCGGCGGCGGTTGCGGCGTCCTCGATTGCTTCGGCCTTGGTCTCTCCGGACTGGTCGGAGGAGCCGTTGTCCGAAGAGCCGTTGTCGGAGTCGGAGGACCCGGCGGTGGACTCGTCGCCGACGATCGCCAGCACCTGGCCGACCTCGGCGTCCTCGTCCTCCTGGACCTTGATCTCCAGCAGGGTGCCGGCCACGGGGGAGGGGACCTCGGTGTCGACCTTGTCGGTGGAGACCTCAAGCAGGGGCTCATCGACCTCGATGGTTTCGCCGACCTGCTTGAGCCAGCGGGTCACGGTGCCCTCGGTCACGGACTCGCCGAGTGCGGGAAGGGTGACCTCCACCGAGTTGGCCGAGGCCTGCTTCGTGTCAGCCTTGGGCGCCTGCTCGGGCTCGCTCTTCTGCTCGGCGGGTTCCCCGGAAGCCTTCGCCGGGGCGTCGTCCTGCGTGGCGGCGTCGTCGGAACCGGAGTCGCCGGAACCGGAGCCGTCGCCGATGACGACCAACGCACCACCGACCTCGACGTCCTCGTCCTCCTCGACCAGGATCTTCTCGATCACACCGGCCACGGGGGAGGGGACCTCGGTGTCGACCTTGTCCGTTGAGACCTCCAGCAGGGGCTCGTCCACGGCCACTTCGTCGCCCACCTGCTTCAGCCAGCGGGTCACGGTACCTTCGGTGACAGACTCGCCCAGTGCGGGCAGGTTCACGGTTTCAGACATTGTTTCGTCCGTCCCTCTCTCAAGATTCGAAAAGTGTGCGGGGGGCCTGGGTGCGGGCCCCCGCGGAGTTGGGAACCGGGCGCCAGCCCGAGGGTGGGCACCCGGTTCCAGTGGATCAGCCGTGCAACGGGATACCGGCCAGTGCCATGGCCGCCTCACCGATGGCCTCATTCTGTGTGGGGTGGGCGTGGACGAACGCCGCCACGTCCTCCGGGTAGGCCTCCCAGTTCACCATGAGCTGGCCCTCGCCGATCTGCTCGCTGATGCGGGTGCCGATCGCGTGGAAGCCGACGATGGGGCCGTCCTTCTCGCGCACCAGCTTGATGAAGCCGCCGGTGCCGAGAATCGAGCTCTTACCGTTGCCTGCCAGGTTGTACTCGAAGGTCTCCACGTTGTCCTTGCCGAACTTCTCCTCGGCCTTGGGCTGCGAGTAGCCCACGGACGCGATCTCCGGCTCCGTGAAGGTGACCTTGGGGACGTTGATGTCCGGGACGACCACGGGGTTCAGCCCGGCGATCTCCTCGGCCACGAAGCGGCCCTGCTGGTAGCCGCGGTGTGCCAGCTGCACGCCGGGGACGATGTCGCCGATCGCATAGATGCTGCCCACGCCCGTGTGCAGCCGCTCGTTCGGGGTCACGAAACCGCGGTCCATGGGGATGCCCTGCTCCTCGAAGCCCATGTCCGCGGTGTTGGGGCCGCGGCCCACGGCCACGAGCACGACGTCGGCCTCGAACTCCTTGCCATCCGCGAGGGTGACCTTGGCACCGTCGTCGTTCTGCTCGACCTTCTCGAAGAACGTGCCGAGGTTGTACTTGATGCCGCGCTTCTTGAACTCGCGCTCGAGCGTCTTGATGATGGCGGGGTCCTCGTTGGCGACGAGGTGGGGCAGGCCCTCGATCACGGTGACGTCCACGCCGAAGGAACGCCACATGGAGGCGAACTCGCAGCCGATGACGCCGCCGCCCAGAACGATCGCGGACTTGGGCACGAAGTCGATCTCCAGGGCCTCCGTGGAGGTCATCACGCGGCCCCCGATCTCGATGCCGAGGGTCTTGGAGACCGAGCCGGTGGCCAGGATGATGTGCTTGCCGGTGTAGGTGGTGCCGTCCACGTCGATCGTGTTGGGCCCGGTGAGCTTGCCGTTGCCAGCGATGACGTCCACCTTGCGCATCTTCATGAGCCCGGTCAGACCCTTGTACTTGCCCTGCACGATCTTGTTCTTGTAGTCGCGCACCGCACCCATGTCGATGGACTCGAGGGTGGCCTTGATGCCGTACTTCTCGGACTCCCGGGCGCCCTCGGCCAGCTCAGCCGAGTGCAGGTACGCCTTCGTGGGGATGCAGCCCCAATGCAGGCACGTGCCGCCGAGCTTCTCCTTCTCGACCAGAGCCACGCTGTAGCCCAACTGGACTGCGCGCAGTGCTGCGGAGTATCCGGCGGATCCTCCGCCCAGGACCAGGATGTCGTATTGGTTGTCGGCCACGTTGGCTCCTCGGGGTTCGAGTGCTTGGTTAGGGTGCCCGCCCGAGGCCCGATCCGGGGTCTGTGAAGGGCGGTCACGGTTGGGGTCCAGCCTAACGCCACGCCCGGGGGCCCACCATGTATTGCGTGCCGGTGGGCCCCCGCTGCGTGGCGTGTCCGCGATGGGCAGAAGCCTACTCGGCGTGCTCCCGCGCAATCGCCAACAGGGTTCGGACGCCGAAACCTGTCCCCTCCTTGGGTGTGTAGCCCCACGGCTGGGACTCGTTGAACGACGGCCCGGCGATGTCGATGTGGGCCCAGGGGATCCTGCGCCCGCGGTGCTCCGGGACGAACTCCCGCAAAAACAGCCCGGCTACGAGCATCCCGCCGTGCTTGTCACCGATGTTCTTCAGGTCCGCGACGAATGAGTCGAGCGAGGGCCGCAGGTGCTCGGGCAGCGGCATGGGCCACGCCGGCTCGCCCGCACGGGTGGCGGCCCGCACGGCGAGGTCGCGGGCGGCGTCGTCGCCCATCACGCCGGCGGTGCGGACACCGAGGGCTGCCATCTGCGCGCCGGTCAGGGTGGCGATGTCCACGATGGCGTCCGGGTGCTCCTGCCCGGCGGCCCACAGGCCGTCGGCGAGGACGAGACGGCCCTCGGCGTCCGTGTTCAGCACCTCGACGGTGTGCCCGCTGTGCATGGTGAGAACATCGCCGGGGCGGGTCGCGGAGCCCGAGGGCAGGTTCTCGGCGAGGCACAGCCAGCCGGTCACGGCCACGGGAAGCTCCAGTGCGGCCGCGGCGAGGACTGTGCTCAGCACGGCGGCCGCGCCGGCCATGTCCGACTTCATCGTCATCATGGAGGCCGGGGGCTTCAGGGAGAGGCCGCCGGAGTCGAACGTGATGCCCTTGCCCACGAGCGCCACGTGCTTCTTGGCGCGGGACGGGGCCCAGTGCACCTTCACCAGGCGCGGTCCGTTGACCGAGCCGGCACCCACGCCGAGCAGGCCGCCGTAGTTGCCGCGGGTGAGCTCCTTCTCCGCGAGGACCTCCACCGAGACCTTCGTGCCCTTCGCAGCGGTGCGGGCCACGTCCGCCACGAACTCGGGGGTCGCGGTGTCCGGGGAGAGGTCCACGAGCGTGCGGGCCAGGCGCACGGCTCGCGCCACGTGCGCCGCGCGCTGGAGGGCGGGCCCGGCATCCTTGCCGAGGTTCTTGGCAACCGCCACGGCGGCGGAGGCCAGCGGTGCGTCGTCGTCGGAGAGGGTCCGGGACTTCTGAGCGGTGTAGTGGAACGCGCCGAGCGCGACGCCCTCGGCGACGGCCTGGGCGTCCTCGGCGCCGGTCACGGGCAGCGCGACGGTCGCGGACGCTGCCCGCCCCTGGAGGGCACGGGTGGCGGCACCGGCGGCGCGGCGCAGGTTCTCGCGGCGCTCGTCCGCCTCACCGCGGCCGAGTCCCACGAAGAGGACGTCGCCCGCGCGGACGTCGTCGGGTGCGGGCACCACGACGACGCTCTCGAGGCTGCCGCGCGCACCGGCGCGCTCGGCGAGCTCGTTCAGACGACGGCGCAGGCCCCCCTTGACGTCGCCCGGAACCGCGACGGCGCCGTCATGGGAGACGCCGAGGACCAGTGCGTCCGCGGGGGCGTCCCCGAGGGGCTTGGTGGTGACGGTGAGCTGCACCTCGTGGGTGGCGAGGATCTCCTGCGGTGTGGTCACTGTGGCGTCCTTTCACGGATGTCCTGGAAACGGGGCCGGGCCGCACGGGTGGTGCGACGGCCCCGGGCGCGGTGCGCCCACGTGTGACCGATCCTAACGACCCGCGGTGACGCGCACCGGGGAATAGGCGGTGCCCGGGATCGCGTTGTACCACCACGAGCCGGTTTCGGCCCCGTTTCCGGGGCGCACGGCGCACGAGCCCACAAGGAGGAGATGTGCTGGATCCCACGGCCCTGTACCTGGGCAATCCCGCGTTGCTGAGCGATGAGAGGCTGCGCGGCCTGCCCCTGATCGTCGCGCTGTCCGGGTACGTGGAGGCGGGTCACCTTGCCGGACAGATCGAGGCCGTCGTCCTCGACTCCATGCCCAGCGAGACCGTCGTCCGCTTCGACCTGGATCAGCTCTACGACTACCGCTCCCGGCGGCCCCGCGTGACGTTTGCCGAGGACCACTTCGAGGACTGGGAAGCTCCGGAACTGAACCTCCACGTGGTCACGGACGGGCTGGACCGCCACTTCCTGCTGCTCACCGGCCCCGAGCCGGACACCCAGTGGGAGCGCTTTGCGGCCGCCGTGGTGGGACTCGCGCAACGGTTGCGCGTGAGCCTGGTGGCGCTGGTGAGTGGGATCCCCATGCCGGTTCCCCACACGCGGCCCGTGCTGGTCTCAGCGCACGGGCCCCGCGCGGATCTGCTGCCCCGCACGGACGGCAGCAAGCCCACCTTCGAGATCAGCGCGTCCGCGTCCCACCTGCTCGAGCTGCGGCTGCAGGAGGGCGGGATCGACCACGTGGGACTGTCCGTTCATGTCCCCCAGTACCTCGCGGAGTCCTACCTCCCGCAGGCGGCGGTCGCGGCCCTGGAGTACCTCAGCGCCGTCACCGGTCGCACGCTGCCCACGGATGAGCTGCGCGAGGCCTCCCGGGACGTGGTCCGCCAGATCGACGAGCAGGCGGGCTCCTCCCCTGAGGTCCAGGCCGTGATCGAGAACATGGAACGGCGATACGATGACGTGGTGGACGCGTCCGCCCGCCGCTCAATCCTCGCCGGGCCCGACGACGCCGACCTCCCCGATGCCGACGACCTCGGTGCCGCCGCAGAGGCGTTCCTGGCCGGTCGCAGCGACCCGGAGGACCACCAGCAGTAGAGGACCCGTGGCCCACGTGCGCGGGTCGCCGTGAACCAGCCCGTGGAGGCCCTCCCCTCATGTCCGACGCAGCAACACCCCCACCGTCCACGTACAAGGATTCGATCACCGCGTGGTTGATCCTGGCGATGGGGGTGTTCGCTTACTTCTCCGCCGTGGCGCAGCGCACAAGCTTCGGCGTGGCCACCGTGGAGGCGGCGGACCGCTTCCAGACCGCGGCCTCCGGGCTGTCGATGTTCTCCATGATGCAGGTGCTGGTCTACGCCGTGCTGCAGGTTCCCGTGGGGGTGCTCGTGGACCGCTACGGCCCGCGCATCCTGATCACCGTGGGAGCGGTGTCCATGGCCGCGGGCCAGCTGCAGCTCGCGGCGGCGCAGTCCGTGACCGGCGGCGTGGTGGGGCGCATCCTGGTGGGTGCCGGCGACGCCGCCACGTTCGTGTGCGTGATGCGGCTGCTTCCCGTGTGGTTCTCCGCGCTGAAGGTGCCGATGCTCACCCAGGTGGTGGGGATGACCGGCAACCTGGGGCAGCTCTTCTCAGTGATCCCGTTCGCCGTGCTGCTGCATGCCACCGGATGGGTGCCGTCCCTCGTGACGATGGCGGGCATGTGCGTGCTCGCGGCGGTGCTCTCCGGTCTCGTGCTGCGCAACAACCCGCCGGGGGTGCGGGTCCTCAACGACAGCATCTCCTTCGCCTCTGTCCGCGCCTCCATGAGCCAGTCCCTGCGCGAGCCGGGCACCCAGCTGGGGTTCTGGGTGCACTTCACCGTGCAGTTCGTGGGCAACACGTTCGCCCTGATGTGGGCCTACCCCTACCTGCAGAACGCCCAGGGTCTCGATCCCACGCAGGCGTCGTTCGTGATGACGGTCTACGTGGTCTTCAACGTGGTCGTGGCACCGTTCGTGGGCAAGCTGAGTGCACGGTTCGCCCGACGCCGCTCCCGCCTGGTGCTCTCGTTCTGCGTGATGGCATGGTCAGGATGGGCGATCCTGCTGCTGTGGCCGGGCCACGCGCCCCTGGCCGTGGTGTACGTGTGCGTGTGCATGATTGCGCTGTCCCTGCCGGCCTCGATGATCGCGTTCGACATCGTGCGCGCCTTCAACCCGCCGCAGCGCGGCGGCACGGCCACCGGTCTCGCGAACGTGGGCGGCTTCGCGGCGTCCCTGCTCGCCATCTACGTGACGGGCCTCGTGCTGGACCTGCTTCACGGAGCCGGGCTCTCACCCAGCCTGTACGACGGCGAGGCGTTCCGTCCGGCGATCGCGGCCCAGGGCCTCGTGGCACTTGTGGGCACCGTGGCCATTCTGCGCTGCACCCACAAGGTGCGCCGGGCACACGGGGCCGACGCGGTCTGACGCGACCCCGGGGCCGCACGGTGGGCGGCCTGCACAGGCGACGGGGCTGCGCGGCGGCGTCGTGGCTCGTCCCGAGGTGACGGTGGCTAACGCGTTTCCTGGGCGCGGTGTGTCGAGTCTGGTCCCATGACCCTGACCCACGAAGACCACGGACCCGTGGTCCGCATCCGCCACCCCGAGGATCTCCTCGCCCTGATTCCGCACCAGCTGGGGTACAGACCGCGTGACGCGTGCGTCCTCGTCGTTCCCGGTGGAGACAGTGGCGTGCTCCTGCTGACGATGGCACGTCCCCCGGCGGACGTCCCTCCGGAGGGGGTGAGCCGCGAGGTGTCCAAGGCCCTGGAGCACCTGCCCGGTGCCGCTGACGTGATCGTCGTCGTCTACCGGGAGGCCATACCCGAGAGCACCGCGTCCGAGCTGGTCGCGCTCACTCAGCAGTGGGAGGAGATCGCCGGGGCAGTGGGGGTGGAGCTGCTCACCGTGCTCCTGGTGACGCCCCGGTTCTGGTGGAACCCGGTCCAGCCGCACGTGGCCCGCCCCATCACGCTGGTCGAGGACAGCCCGGTCAACGCGCAGCTCGTCGCGCTGGGCAGTGCCCTGGAACCGCCGGCACCGGGGGAGGATCCACGATGGCAGAAAGCGTTGCGGGAGAAGGCGGGGGAACTCGCCGGGCCCGGACGCGTCGCGACTGCGCACGCGGCGACCAGCGGCCAGGAGGCCCGGTGCGCGACAACCGGGGGCGATCCCTGCCCGGGAGTGGATGCGGCACCTCGTGGTGCTCGGTTCGGTGACAGACCACGATCCAGTGGCACGCCAGGTTCCGGTGCCGCGTCGTCGCCCTCGCCCACGTCGCTCGCCGCGTGGGACCGCACGCTGCGGCGCGTGCAACGGCGTCGGCAGGACTGGGTGGCTGCGGTGCTCGAGACACCCGCCGCAGACCTGCGGGACATGCTGGACGGCCTGCGGGACGAGGCCGCGCGCACGTGCCTCTTCTATGCGTGGCTGTGCGGGGACCGTGTACGTGCGGAGGCCGCGTGGCTCGCTCTGCGCCCCGCCATCGCCAGGGTGCGAGGCGGAGCTGGCGGGTCCGAGCCGGATGCAGAGGCGGTCGACGAGGCGCTGCGGTGCGTGGTCGCCGTGGCCGGGGAGTGGGAGGGCCCACCGCACTGGGAGTCGATCGAGGTGGCACACCGCATCCTCCAGGTGCTGGACGGAATCGCCCACGCGCGGGTGGGCGGGGGCGGTTGCGCGCCGGCGGGCGGGGTGCTCACGGCGGAGACCGCGGACACGGTGGTGGCCGCCCTGGCCCAGCTGGAGTTCTTCCGGGGACGGGCGCACACCGCCGCGCGCCTGCTTGTCCGCTGCACCGCGGACGCGGAGTCTGCCGTGCAGCGGCCCGGCGGGGCGGTTGCGGAGGTGCGCGGGCGGCTCCAGCGCCTGGGTACGCCATGGTGGTGCACGGACCCCCGGACGGGCTGGCCGGGGAGGAGCTGGTGGGTGCGGCAGACGGCGGGCTGAGTCCCGCGGTGAAAAAAGATTCCCACCCTGGGAACAATCCCAGGGTGGGCGGCGTTACGGCCTGTAGGACCCTCAGAGTCCCGGCGAGAACCGCGTGTCGCGGTGCCGGACTTGACAGGGTCATAGGTGTGTTGGCCGCTGGTGCGGCGAGCACCCTGTCTCTGTCCAACGAAAGGCTTTCCGTGTCACCAGCTGCCAGCAAGACCGCATCCGGATCACAGGCTCCCGAGGCGGGGACCGACTCGGCTGAGACCACCGCCCAGACCACCACTGCCAAGAGGGCCCCGGCCAAGAAGTCGACCGCGGCCAAGAAGACGGCGGCCCGCAAGTCCACTGCCGCCAAGCGCACCACTGCGGTGGCGAGCAGCGCGGGCAAGACCGCCGCGACCAAGACCACTGCGGCGTCGTCCGCGGCCACTGACGAGTCCGCGGCAGCCGGGTCCACGATGTCGGAGACCGCCGCCGATGCCAAGCCCGCGGCGAAGAAGACCGCCGCGCGCAAGACGGCGGCTCCGAAGAAGACGACCACGCGCAAGACCACGGCCACCAAGACCACGGCCACCAAGACGGTCGCCACCAAGAGCACCGACGCGTCGAAGACCGCCGCCTCCCCGGCGTCCGGCACGGTGAAGCCCGCCACCCGCAAGGCGGCCGCCAAGCCCGCGGCGAAGCCCGCCGGTACGGGCCGGGGCCGCAAGAAGGCCGATCCCGTGGACGAGGTCCTCGCCGAGGACGAGCTCGTCACCGAGGAGCCCCAGGACGAGGACGAGGAGTCGCAGGAGTCGCAGCAGGCTTCCGCTGAGGAATCCGCGCAGCTCATGAAGGGCCGTCAGGACCGCAGCGCCCGTGGGTTCGTGCTGACCAACAACGACGACGACGACGCCCCGGCCCAGCAGGTCGTGGTCGCCGGTGCCACCGCGGACCCCGTCAAGGACTATCTCAAGCAGATCGGCAAGGTGGCCCTGCTCAACGCGGAGCAGGAGGTGGACCTCGCGCTGCGCATCGAGGCCGGCCTCTACGCCGAGCACAAGTTCGCCGAGGAGCAGGACTCCATGGACGCGGACACCCGCCGGGCGTACAGGTGGGTCATCCACGACGGCCGCCGCGCGAAGAACCACCTGCTCGAGGCGAACCTGCGCCTCGTGGTCTCCCTGGCGAAGCGCTACACCGGTCGCGGCATGCTTTTCCTGGACCTGATCCAGGAGGGCAACCTAGGCCTGATCCGTGCGGTCGAGAAGTTCGATTACACCAAGGGCTTCAAGTTCTCCACGTACGCGACGTGGTGGATACGTCAGGCCATCACCCGCGCCATGGCGGACCAGGCCCGCACCATCCGCATCCCCGTGCACATGGTAGAGGTCATCAACAAGCTGGCCCGCGTTCAGCGCCAGATGCTCCAGGACCTGGGACGCGAGCCCACCCCGGAGGAGCTGGCCAACGAGCTGGACATGACGCCGGAGAAGGTCGTGGAGGTACAGAAATACGGCCGTGAGCCCATCTCGCTGCACACCCCACTGGGTGAGGACGGCGACTCCGAGTTCGGCGACCTCATCGAGGACTCCGAGGCCGTGGTGCCCGCGGACGCGGTGTCCTTCACCCTTCTGCAGGAGCAGCTGCACTCCGTGCTGGACACCCTCTCCGAGCGGGAGGCCGGTGTAGTGGCCATGCGTTTCGGGCTCACGGACGGCCAGCCCAAGACCCTGGACGAGATCGGCAAGGTCTACGGGGTGACCCGCGAACGGATCCGCCAGATAGAGTCCAAGACCATGTCCAAGCTGCGCCACCCGTCCCGCTCCCAGGTGCTGCGGGACTACCTGGACTGATGACAGGGACGACCGCGGGAGCGGAGCACACGATGACCGCACGGGACACGCAGGTGCAGGGGATCTTCAACCGGATCACCACCTCCTACGACCGGGTCAACTCGCTCATGACGCTTGGTCGCCACGCGGCCTGGTGCCGTGAGGTCGCCCAGCGTGCCGGCGTGGGTCCCGGGGGGCGGGTCCTGGACATCGCCACCGGCACCGGCGAGATCGCCCTGGCGCTGCGACGTCGGGAACCGCGAGCGGAGGTCGCGGGCGTGGACTTTTCGGAGAAGATGCTCGAGACGGCCCGCACCAAACCCGGTGCCGACGCCATCACGTGGGAGTTCGCGGACGCCCACAGCCTGCGCTTCGACGACGAGTCCTTCGACGCGGTGACGCACGGCTATCTGCTGCGCAACGTGAGCGACGTACCGCGCGTGCTGGCTGAGCAGGTGCGGGTGCTGCGCCCGGGCGGCCGCGTCGTCGTGCTGGAGACGGCGCCGCCCCGGGGCGCGCTGCGGTTGGCGATCTCGGCGGGCATGAGTGTGGTGCTGCCTCTGCTCGGTCAGGTGGTGGCGGGAGACCGCCGCGCCTACGACTACCTCAAGGACTCTACGCTCGGGTTCATCCAGCCCGCCCGCGTTGCGGAGCTGATGCGCGAGGCCGGTTTCGTGGACGTGGGCTACGAGAGCAAGTACCTGGGCACCAACGTGATCCTCTGGGGCCGCAAGCCCGGGTCCTGAGTCCGCGGACGACACTGCTCGACGCAGCAGAAGGGGCACACATCCATGGATGCGTGCCCCTTCTCGTCGTCCCCAAGGCCCGGTGTCACCCGGGCCGCGTGGTCTTCTCAGGCTCCGATGCGCTGGGTCTCGTCCTGCCACGATGACGCCAGGGGACGCAGCTTGTCCTCGTTGACGCGGGCGTGGTGGGCGCAGAACAGCAGCTCGCCGCCCGTGGACTCGAGGACCACGCGCACGTATGCCTGGGCACCGCAGGCGTCGCAACGGTGGGTTGCGTTGAGTTCACGCGTTTCGACAGTCGCGTTCATGGGATCCTCCTCACAAGTACGGGATGCGGCCTCGCACGCCGGTGCGGCCGCGGTGCGGTCCCGGGAACACCCGGGGCCGCACGTTCCAGTACAACCCACGGGCCCGGGGATTGCTTCCCGGGATCCCGCGGTTTCGCCCACCGCGCACAAACGTCGGGGCCGCCGTCTAGAGTGAGACAGTCCCACCCCGCCCGCGTGCGGCACCCCCAGACTCCGGGAGAAGCTCCACCGTGACACCGTCTCGCTCCGAATACAACGCCCGTCACCTCTCCGTGCTGGAGGGACTGGAAGCGGTGCGCAAGCGCCCGGGCATGTACATCGGCTCCACGGACTCGCGGGGTCTCATGCACTGCCTGTGGGAAGTCATCGACAACTCCGTGGACGAGGCGTTGGCGGGCTACGGTCAGGACATCGCGGTGATCCTGCACAAGGACGGCTGCGTGGAGGTCCACGACGACGGCCGCGGCATCCCGATCGACACCGAGCCGCGCACAGGGCTGACCGGTGTGGAGGTGGTGTTCACCAAGCTGCACGCGGGCGGCAAGTTCGGCGGCGGGTCCTACTCGGCCTCCGGCGGTCTGCACGGCGTGGGCGCCTCGGTGGTCAACGCGCTCTCCTCGCGCCTGGACGTCCAGGTGGACCGCGGCGGGAAGACCTACCAGATGTCCTTCAAACGTGGTGAGCCGGGCACGTTCGCGGACAAGGGTGCGCCGTCGCCGAACGCTCCGTTCGAGCCCTTCACCACGGACTCGCACCTGCAGGTGGTGGGCAGGGCCAAGCGCGGGGTCACCGGAACGCGAATCCGCTACTGGGCGGACGACCAGATCTTCACCCCGGACGCCAAGTTCTCCACCGAGGATCTCGTGCGCCGTGCACGGCAGACGGCGTTCCTGATTCCCGGGCTGCGCATCACCGTCACGGACGAGCGCCGACTGCCGGGCACCCCCGGCGCGGACGGCCCCGTGGAGGAGGTCTTCCAGTACGACGGCGGCATTTCCGAGTTTGCGGAGTTCCTCGCCCCGGACGCACCCGTCACGGACGTGTGGCGGTTGCACGGGCAGGGCACGTTCAGCGAACGGGTCCCGGTGCTCGACGGCTCCGGGCACGCGCAGCTGCAGGATGTGGAGCGCACGTGCGAGGTGGATGTGGCCCTGCGCTGGGGCGTCGGATACGACACCGCGGTCCGCTCGTTCGTGAACATCATCGCCACACCCAAGGGGGGCACGCACCTGAGCGGTTTCGAGACCGCGCTGCTGAAGACGCTGCGCAAGCAGGTGGACGCGAACTCGCGCAAACTCAAGGCGGGCAACGACAAGCTCGAGAAGGACGACGTCCTGGCCGGGCTCACCGCGGTGCTGACGGTGCGCCTGGCAGAGCCGCAGTTCGAAGGCCAGACCAAGGAGGTCCTCGGCACTCCGGCGGTGCGCCAGATCGTGGCGAAGGTGATCGAGTCGGAATTGACGAAGCAGCTGACCTCCAAGAAGCGCGACGACAAGGCCCAGGCGAACCAGCTGCTGGAGAAGGTTGTCGCGGAGATGAAGTCCCGGATCTCCGCGCGCGTGCACAAGGAGACTCAGCGACGCAAGAACGCACTGGAGACCTCGTCCATGCCCACCAAGCTCGTGGAGTGCCGCTCCGCGGACGTGGACCGCTCAGAGCTGTTCATCGTGGAGGGGGACTCCGCGCTGGGCACCGCGCGCCTCGCCCGCAACTCGAACTACCAGGCGCTGCTGCCCATCCGCGGCAAGATCCTCAACGTGCAGAAGGCCTCCATCACGGACATGCTCGCCAACGCGGAGTGCGCCGCGTTGATCCAGGTGATCGGCGCAGGCTCCGGGCGCAGCTTCGACCTCGACGCCGCCCGCTACGGCAAGGTCATCATGATGACGGACGCTGACGTGGACGGCGCCCACATCCGCACCCTGCTGCTGACCCTGTTCTACCGCTACATGCGACCGCTGGTGGAGGCGGGGCGGGTCTACGCCGCGGTTCCGCCGCTGCACCGCGTGCAGATCGTGAACCCCGGGTCCAAGGCCAACGAGATGGTCTACACGTACTCGGAGCGAGAGCTGGACACGCTGCTGGGCAGCCTCGAGGAGCAGGGGCGCCGCTACAAGGAGCCCATCCAGCGCTACAAGGGCTTGGGTGAGATGGACGCGGACCAGCTCGCGGAGACCACCATGGACATCCGGCACCGTGTGCTGCGCCGGGTGCGCGTGGCGGACGCCGAGGCCGCGGAGCACGCCTTCTCGCTGCTCATGGGCTCGCAGGTGGCCCCGCGCAAGGACTTCATCGTCGCGGGTGCCTCACACCTGAACCAGGAGCAGATCGACGCCTGATCCGGTGCGCCTTTCTGGGCGGTGGATGACGACGCGGGGCGCGGGGAGCGGCCACGGCTCCCGCGAGCGGGCCGGTCCTGCCGAGCCTAGAAAACGTCCGGAGCGTTGTCGGCGGCGTCTGCGGAGCCCGCCGAGCTCGCGGTACCCGCGTCCGACTCCTCACCCACCGCAAGCCCCGTGAGAGCGGGCCCGATCGCGGCCACGGCTCGGTCGATCCCCACCCCCGAGCCGTCCCGGCGGCCGTACTCGGTGGGCAGCGAACGCGCGACACCGGCGGGGGAGACCGCCTTGGCGGGGCCGTGGCCGACCCACGCCAGTGTCAGGCCGTCCTCGCCCGTGAGCAGCCGCTGGGCCCGCACGCCCGCGGTGGCCCGTCCCTTTCTCGGGAACTCGGCGAGCGGGGTGACCTTCAGGGACGCCTCGCCCATCTCGGGCAGCTGGCCGTCGCTGCGGGCCTGGGTGACCACCACGGTGGACTCGCGCGGCAGCACCGCGCCGAAGAAGACCACGCGCTCACCGGCGGCGAGCTTCATGCCGGCGACGCCGCCCGCGGTCCTGCCCTGGGGCCGCACCGCGGAGGCGGGGAAGCGCAGCAGCTTGGCGTCCGAGGAGACGAAGACGAGCTCCGCGCTGTCCGGGGCTGCGCCAATGCCCACCACGCGGTCGTGGTCCTTGAGCTTGATCGCGGGCCACTGGTCCAGGTTCAGAGGGTAGTCCGGGTTCACGCGCTTGACCACGCCCTCGGCGGTGCCGATCGCGACAACCTCGTTGAGGGGCACGAGCCCCACGAGCTCCTCCTTCTTCTCCAGGCCCAGGAAGTCCGCGGCGGGGACACCGTCCGCGAGCCGGGGAACGCCGTCGAAGTCCGGGAGCACCGGGATGTCCACGCACGAGACGCGCAGCATGCGGCCCGTGGAGGTGACCGCCGCGATCTCCCCGCGCGCCGTGGCCGGCACCACGCTGGTCAGGGCGTCGTGCTTGAAGCGCCGCGCGGCGTCCACGAGCGGGGCACGCGCGGCGCTGCGGGCGATGCGCCCGGTGGTGGAGAGGAAGACCCAGCACGGGTCGTCGCTGATCTCCAGCGCCACGGACACGGCCAGGGCCTTCTTCCCACCGGCCTGGGCCGCCGTGACCGCGGGCAGGTCCTCGGCCTCGAGCAGCACCGTGCGGCGGTCGTCGCCGAAATCTTCTGCCGTCTCCGCCAGTTCGTCCGCGACGACGCCGCGCAGCGTGGCCTCGGAGCCCAGGATCGCCTCGAGCTCGGCGATCTCCTTCTGCAGCTGGTCCTGTTCGGCCTCGAGCTCGATGCGGGAGAACTTGGTGAGCTGGCGCAGCCGCAGTTCGAGGATGTGCTCGGCCTGCGCACGGGAGAGGTCGAAGACGGCGATCAGCCGGTCCCGCGCCTGCGCCGTCTCCTCGGAGGAGCGGATGATCTGGATGACCTCGTCGATGTCCACGATGGCCACCAGTAGGCCCTCCACCAGGTGCAGCCGGTCCTGCCGCTTCGCCAGCCGGAACGCGGTCCTCCGGCGCACCACCGTGATCCGGTGCTCCGTGTAGACCCGCAGCAGCTCCAGCAGCCCCATGGTGCGGGGCTGACCCTCCACGAGGGCCACGTTGTTGATCCCGAAGGACTCCTCGAGCGGCGTGTGCTTGTACAGCTGCGCCAGCACGGCCTGGGGGTTGAAGCCGTTCTTGACCTCGATGACCAGGCGCAGCCCGTTGGCGCGGTCCGTGAGGTCCACGACGTCCGAGATGCCCGTGAGCTTCTTGGCCTGGACGGCGTCCTTGATCTTCTCGGTGATCTTCTCCGGGCCCACCATGTACGGCAGCTCGGTGACCACGATGCCCTGCTTGCGGGGGGAGACCTGCTCCACGGAGACCGTGGCGCGCGTGCGGAACGAGCCGCGCCCGGTGCGGTAGGCGTCCCGGATCCCCTCCAGGCCCACGATCCGGCCCCCGGAGGGCAGGTCCGGGCCGGGGATGAACTTCATGAGCTCTTCCAGCGTGGCCTCGGGGTTGAGCACCAGGTGGCGCGCACCGGCGGCCACCTCGCGCATGTTGTGCGGTGCCATGTTGGTGGCCATGCCCACCGCGATGCCCGTGGCACCGTTGACCAGCAGGTTGGGGTACGCGGCGGGCAGCACGCCTGGCTGCTGGAACTGGTTGTCGTAGTTGGGCACGAAGTCCACGACGTCCTCGTCGAGGTCCCCGGTGAGCGTGCGAGCCGCCGGGGCCATGCGGGCCTCGGTGTAGCGCGGGGCCGCCGGACCGTCGTCGAGCGAACCGAAGTTGCCGTGGCCGTCCACCAGAGGCACGCGCATGGCGAAGGACTGCGCCATGCGGACCATCGCGTCGTAGATCGCCGCGTCCCCGTGGGGGTGCAGCTTGCCCATGACCTCGCCGACCACGCGCGCGCTCTTGACGTGGCCGCGATCTGGGCGCAGGCCCATCTGATCCATCATGAACAGGATGCGCCGCTGCACCGGCTTGAGCCCGTCCCGGGCGTCCGGCAGGGCACGCGAGTAGATCACCGAGTAGGAGTACTCCAGGAAGCTGGTCTCCATCTCCCGGGTGACGTCCACGTCCACGATGTGCTCGACGAAGTCCTCGGGCAGGTCGTCCTGGGGGGAGCGGGCGGCTGAGCGGCGGCGTGCCATCGAGAGGGAACTCCTTGAAATCGGTGCGTGCACCTGTGACCGGGGCAGACGGTTGGTTACTCTGAAGTCTATGGGTTCCACCGACGAAGCTCCGCAGCCGAAGGCCTACCCCGAGTACTGGGAGGCGGACGTGATCCTGCGCGACGGCGCCACGGCCCACCTGCGCCCCATCAGCCCCCAGGACAAGGAACTGCTGCAGGAGCTGCACTCCTCCCAGTCCCAGGACTCCATCTATTTGCGCTTCTTCTCCTACAAGCCGCAGCTCTCCCAGCGGGAACTGGAGCGCTTCACCACGGTGGACCACACGGACCGCGTGTGCTTCGTGCTGATCCTCGGCGGGAAGATGATTGGCGTGGGCCGCTACGACCGCGTCAGCCCCCGCGTGGCCGAGGTCGCGTTCATGATCTCGGACCACCACCAGGGCCGCGGGATCGGCTCCATCCTCCTCGAGCACCTGGCCGCGGCGGCCCGCGAGAACGGCATCGACCGCTTCACTGCGGAGGTGCTGCCCGAGAACCGCAAGATGCTCCACGTCTTCGTGGAGGCCGGCTACGACGTCTCCCGGCAGTTCGAGGACGGTGTGGTGATGGTCGAATTCGACATCGACCCCACGGAGAAGTCCCTTGCCGTGATGGCCGCCCGTGAGCACCGGGCCGAGGCGCGCTCGCTGCAGCAGCTACTGACCCCCACCACGGTGGCGGTCGTGGGGGCCTCGGCGCACGCGGACCACGCAGGGCACCACGCGGTTGAGGCGATCCTCACCGGCGGCTACACCGGCACCCTCTACGGCGTGGGCCACACGCCGTACGAGCGCGAGGGGCTCGTGTTCGTCTCCTCCCTGCAGGAGATCGACGCCGCGGTGGACCTCGCGGTGATCGCTGTCCCGCGCGAGGCCGTCGAAGAGGCGGTGGCCGACTGCGGCAGGGTCGGCGTGCGGGCCGTCGTCGTGATGACGGGTGGGTATGCGGAGGACGGCGCGAGCGGCGCCGCGGACCAGCGCAGGCTCGTGCGGATCGCCCGCGCGGCCGGGATGCGCGTGGTGGGCCCCGCGAGCCTGGGGCTGATGAACACGGACCCGGACGTGTCCCTCAACGCCTCGGTGCTCCCCGAGATGCCGCGGCGGGGCGGGCTGGGCCTGTTCTCCCAGTCCGGGGCCGTTGGCTCCATGCTCTACGGCGCGGCACTGCGCCACGGTGTGGGCCTGTCGAGCTACCTCTCCGCCGGAAACCGTGCGGACGTCTCCGGCAACGACCTCATGCAGTACTGGGAGGACGACCCCGGGACCACCGTGTGCGGGCTCTACCTGCAGTCGGTGGGAAACCCGCGCAAGTTCTCCCGGATCGCGCGGCGGCTGTCCCTGAGCAAGCCTGTGATCGTGGCCAAGTCCGAGGTCACCGGGCTGCGGCTGCCCCCGGGCCACACCGGGCGTGTCACCCAGGCACCGCCGGGTGCGCTGGACTCCATGTTTCGCCAGGCCGGGGTGATCCGCGCGGCCACCGCCGAGGAGCTCATGGACATCGCGGCCATCACCGAGAGCCAGCCGCTGCCCGCATCTGCCCGGATCGCGGTGGTCTCCAACGCTCTGGCCCTCGCCCAGCTCACCGAGGACACGGCGCTGCGACTGGGCCTGGAACCCGTGGCGGTCGACGGCGCGGTCGACACCTCCGGCGGTGCCGGGGACGCACACGAGGCCGTGCTGACCGCCGTCCGCGCCCAGCTCACCTCAGGGGACGTGGACAGCGTGGTGCTCGTGCTGATGCCCGTGCGCGGACTGGACCAGCGCGCGGTCGCGGCAGCGGTCGCGCAGGAGGCGAGCGCCGCCGACCGCACCACGGTGGCGGTCTTCACCGGCCAGCACGGCCCGGACGCCGTGACCACCGCGGTGCTCGCGGACGGCCACCCGGCGTTGCCGTGCTTCGACTCGCCCGGAACCGCTATGCACGCGCTCGCGCGGGTGATCGGCTACACCGCGTGGCGTTCGCAGGACCAGGGCGTGGTGGTGGACCCGGAGGACTTCGACTTCGACGCCGTGGAGAAGTTCCTGGAGCGCGAGCGCCGCAAGATCACCGGGGACGCCCTCTACGAGCTCGGCGTCGCGGAACGCAACGAGCTGCTGGGCCACGCGGGAATCCGTGTGCTCGAGTCCGTGCGCTTCCACGACCTCGAGGAGGGCGTGGCCGCTGCCGGCAGGCTCGGCTACCCCGTCGCGCTGAAGACCACGGACCCGTTCCTGCGCCACCGCCTGGACCTGGGCGGGGTGGTGCTGAACATCGCGGACGAGGGGCAGCTGCGTACTGCCGTGGAGACCATGAAGCGCACGCTCGCGGGGTGGGACGTGACCGACTTCGAGGTGCAGTCCATGGCCCCGACCGGACAGACGGTGGTGCTGCGCGCGGCAGAGGATCCGCTGATCGGGCCCGTGCTCTCCTTCGGGATGGCCGGGGACGCGGTGAACCTCCTGGACGACTGGGCCCACCGGGTGCCCCCGCTCACCGACCGGGACATCACCCGCATGGTGCGAGCCCCCAAGGCTGCCCGCAAGCTCTTCGGCTACCAGGGCGTGCCCCCGGTGGACACGACCGGCCTGGAGCAGCTCGTCAACCGTGTCGCCTTCCTCAAGGACCGCTTCCCGGAGATCGCCTTCCTGGAACTGAACCCCGTGGTGCTCTCCGGCTCGGTGCTCACGGTGCTCTCGGCCACGGTCAAGATCGGGGACCCCGGACAGCGCACGGACAGCGCCCGCCGCGCGATGCTGGGCTAGGGGCCCCGGCAGGGTGCGGGACACGATCGCTGGACGCTTCGAACTGCTCACGCCCGTTGCGGAGGGCGGCAGCGGTGCCGTGTGGCGCGCCCAGGACCTGCGGCTCGGCCGGATCTGCGCTGCCAAGGTGCTGCGCCAGCGCGACTCCGCGGACCTGCTGCGCTTCGTGCGCGAACAGTCCGTGAACCTTGAGCACCCGCACGTGGTGGCCCCCTACGGGTGGGCCGCGGAGGACGAGCACGTGGCCATCGCCATGGAACTGGTTTCAGGCGGCACCCTGGAGGCCGCGCTGCAGGATAACGGCCCGGTCTCGGACGCGCTCGCCGAGGAGCTCCTCTATCAGCTGCTCGAGGCCCTGCAGTTCGTGCACACCCGCGGCTGGGTGCACCGGGACGTGAAGCCCGCCAACGTGCTGCTCGAGCCCACGGGCTCTGCCCCGCCGGTCGCGCGGCTCGCGGACTTCGGCATTGCGGTGCGCACGGACGACGCCCGGCTCACGCACACCGGCACCGTGGTGGGCACCCCGGGCTACCTCCCGCACGAGGCGTACGCCCCCGGCAACCCCTCTCCGACCATGGACCTCTACGCCGCGGGCGTGACCGCCGTGCGCATGGTGCTGCCGGAGGTTGACCTCAGCGGGGACCCTCTGGGCCCGGACGATGTTGCCCGGCTGGGGCTGTTCGAGAACTCGCCCGTGCTGCGCCGGGGCGTGGCTGGGCTGCTCAGCCGGGAGCCCGAGGAGCGCACCCGGGCGGCGCAGGAGCTGGTCACCGCTCTGTTGGAGACCGCCCCGGAGCGCGAGAACAAGCAGAGCGAGACGGCGGACGGCGAGCCCTTCGAGGTGTTCGACGTCCTGGAACCCACCACGGAGCGGGAGCTGTCCCCGGTGGCCGACGCCGCCCGACTGCCTCCCGGGGCGGGCACGCCGGACGCACCGCTCGCGTGGCACGCGGTGCACCGCAAGGCGCTGCCGGCCCAGGGGGAACCAGCTCAGGGACAACACCTTCGGAGACAGCCGGTTGACGGGCAGCGTGCGCAGGGCCTTGCCGCTGCGGGGCAGCCGGTGGCGGCGCAGTGGTCCGGGGACCCGCTGCGGCCCTTCGCCCCGGTGGAGCCCACGGAGCAGCTGGCCCCGGCGGAGGACTCCCTCGGGGAGGTCACGGACGCCACCGTTGCCATACCCACCGACGCCCACGGCACCGCTGACAGCCAGGGCTTCGCCGACGACCATGGCTTCAGTGACGGTCAGGAATTCCGTGACGGTCAGGCGCCGGGCGGTTCGGGGCAAGCGGCGGTCGACCCCTTGGTGGTCGAGCCCGTGGTGGCCACCGTGCAGGCGGGGCCGTACGAGACCGAACCCTATGACGTCGGGGCTTCGCAGGGCTCTGTGGCAGCGGCCACGGACCCGGCGACGACGGACTCCGCGGACACGGGCCTGGGGCAGGCGGCCCCGCCGCGTCGTCGTGGCCTGCGCTGGCCCTGGTGGCTGCTGATGCTGGCCCTGGTTGTGCTCGCGCTGGCGGTGGGCTACGTGTGGCTCGGGCCGCTGCTCGCCCAGTGGGGCGGTGGCACGGACCCTTCGAGTCCGAGCACCTCACCCGCACCGACCACGAGCCCCGCACAACCGGGCAACGAGGCGCCCACCGTGCCCACCGCGGAACCCACCACTGACGCCACGCCCGTGTGCACGGAGCTGGAGGACGGCACGGTCTCGTGCGTTGTGACCCCGTGAGCGGTGCGCGGCTGGTCACGGATGTGCCCCGTCCGCCCGGGTAGAGGACAATGGCGCCATGACATTCTCAGCACCCGACGGTTCACGGCTGGTCCAGGACATCGAGAAGGCGGGCTTCTACCCCCAGCTCGTCACGGACGTGGTCAAGGACTCCCTGGACGGCAGGCGTCCCGTGTCCCACCTCGTGCAGCTGGAGACCCACTTCACGAACACCGAGCTGCACCGCCACATCACGGCGCTCGTGCTCGCGGAGGACGTTCTGCACATCACGCACGTGGACGACCAGCAGTTCGACGACGTCGGCGCGGAGACCGTGGCACGAGTGTCCACGGAGACCGTGCCGATTTCCCAGATCCGCTCCGTGACGCTGAGCTACGCGTACCACCAGCCCCAGAACTACACACCCGGCACCCCCATCATGGAGCTGAACCTCGCAGTCAGCTGGACAGGCACCCAGCAGCTCGAGCTCTACCCGGCCATGTGCGAGGACCCGGAGTGCCAGGCGGACCACGGCTACACGGGTACTGCGGCGAGCGAGGACGTGGTGATGCGCATCAGCTCCGAGGCGGACGGCCAGGACGCCGTGGAGGGCGCTCGAGAGTTCGCGCGGACCCTGCGTCGGGCCAACGTGGCCCCGCTGACGGACTCAGGGGCGCAGCTCGCCCAGGCCCCGCAGTACCAGGGCACCGCCCGCACGGAGACCCCGGCACCGCGCACCCGTTTCGGCCACCGGCACAACGGGCGCGACACGGGGCGCTCCTCGTGAGCGAGGACGCCGCGCCAACCCCGTTCCTGCCCGCACCCCCGAGGTACGGCTCCCGCGGCGTGGGAGAGGTGATGACCTCCGCCGCCGCGGCCCTGGGGATCCCCGGGTTCCGCAACGCGCTGAGCCTACCTGCCGCGCAGCGCTACGTGGTGGTGCTGGTGGACGGGCTCGGCTCGCGGCTGCTCTCGCAGGTCAGCGGGTACGCACCCACTCTGCGCTCGGCCCAGTCGCTGGGGGAGCTCGACGCCGCGTTCCCGTCCACGACGTCCGTCTCGCTCGCGTGCCTGGGCACCGGGCGCGCTCCGGGCCGGCACGGGATGCTGGGCTACGACGTCCTGGACCCCGCTACGGACCGCGTGGTCAACATGCTCGGCAACTGGCCTGCCTCCCTGGATCCCCTGCAGTGGCAGCCCGGGGAGACAGTACTGGAACGGGCCTCACGCCACGTGGACGCCGTGACTGTGAGTTCCCCCCGGTTCGAGTCCTCGGCGCTGACCCGCGCGGTGCTGCGCGGTGGCAGATTCGTGGGCGCGCAGGGCGTCCACGCACGCTCGGCGCGGACTCTGGAACAGCTGAAGGAGGGCCGCCGCGGGCTGGTCTACTTCTACTGGGACGACCTCGACAAGACCGGGCACAAGCAGGGCTGGCGCTCGGACTCCTGGCTGCGCGCGCTCGAGGACCTGGACTCCGCGCTCAAACGGCTCGTGTCCCGGCTGCCCGCCAACACCCGGGTGGTCCTGACGGCCGACCACGGCATGGTGGACGTCCCCCAGGAAAACCGCCTCGACGTCTCCGCCGTCCCGGAGCTGATGGCCGGGGTGCGGCACACCGCGGGGGAGCCCCGCGCGGTGCAGCTGCACCTGAAGCGCGGCACCTCGGCCGAGGAGGTAGTGGACCACTGGCGCTCACACTTCGGAGACGCGGTGTGGCTCGCCACCCGTGACGAGCTGGCCGCGTACGGCTACTTCGGCCCGAGCCCGGACGAGCGGATGCTCGCCCGGGCGGGTGACGTGTGGGTGCTGGGCCGGGAGGACGTCGCGCTGTACGACGTCGCGCGGCAGGGCACCCGGCCGCTGGCCATGGTGGGCCAGCACGGTTCGCTCACCGAGCATGAACGGATGGTCCCGGCACTGCTGTGGTGAGGTGACGGCAAACGACGGCATTGCGGCGGCCGAGCACACGTGACGCCATCTCTTGATGTTTCCAGGACGTCTTGACGCCGTGGCTCGTGTGGCAGCCCGGGCAGTCCTGGCCCCTGGACCGTTCCGGTGCCCCTTCCGCCTCAGCGGCCGGCGCCCCCGGTTCCCTGGGTCGCCTTGGAGCCGGCGCCCGTGCCGCCGGTGGTGCCGCCCTGCTTTCCGGTCGAGCCCCCACCGGATTTCCCCGTGCCGCTTCCGTTGCCTGCGCCGGAACCACTGCCGTTGCCCGAACCGCCGCCGTTCGAGCCGCCGCCCGTGGAATCCCCGCCCTTGGAACCCGTGCTGCCGTCAGCGGGCGGGGTGGCGGGCTGCTTCGTGGGCGCCGGGGCCTGCGACTTCTCCGGGGTGGGGGCCGGTGCGGCCGTGGTGGGTGCGGGCTGCGGGGCAACAGGCTGCGGGGCGGGGACCTCGGGCTGGACCGGCGCCACGGGCTGGGGCGCGGGCACGTAGTAGTACTGCTCCGCGGGTTCCGTGGGCTCGGGCTCCACGCTTGGCGTGGGGGACGGCGTTGCCGACGGCGTGGGGCTGGGGGTCGCGCTCGGCGAGGCGGACGTGAAGGTGGCGGGGGCGTCGTCGTCGGAACCGCCGGAGAGACCCGTGAACGCGACCGCCCCGACCCCGGCCAGCACGAGCAGGGCCGCGCCGCCGAGAGCGACGGGCGCGAGGTACCTGCGGGCTCCCATCGAGGACGAGGCTGCCGCGCCGTCACCGGCCTGGGCGTCGTCGCCGAAGAGATCGTCCTGGATGGAGTTGCTCATGCACAAAGTCCCTAAAGATCGCCCGAGAAGTCACGTGACCGGGACGATTCTCCCCTCAGCCCGATCCGCTCCAGTGACTTTACCGTGTGCCGCGCGATTCGCGCATCAGTGCACGTGGGAGCGGTGGACGCGGATCACGTGCGGTTGCCGAAGACGATGTCGTCCCAGCTCGGAACGGAGGAGCGCTTGGCCCGGGGCGTGCGTCCACGGGGTCCCGGCGCGGCGTTCGCGGCGGTGTGATCTTCCTCCGGGGTCTCGCTACGGTCGCCGTTGAGGGGCTCGTCGGGGGCGGAGTGCTCGTGGGTGGTCGCCTCGGTGGGGGTGCTGTCGTCCGTGCGCGGTGTCTCGTGTGCGGTGGGTCCCGCAGCGGGTTCGTCCGCGTGCGCGTCAGGAGCCACGTCGTCGTTCTGGTCGGGGGTCTCCGCGTTCCCGGGGGCGAGGTGCTGCGGAGCGGCCTCGTCCGGGGCCAGCGGTGCGGTCGGATCCCCGGCGGGGATGGCGGGGTCGTGTCCGTAGGGGGTGGAGTCGTCCACGATCTCGATGCCCTCTCCCTGCAGCGCCTGCTCCTCCGCCACTCGAGAGGCCGCGGGCTGGATGGGCTGGTCGAAGACGGGGGAGTCCTCCGGCGCGTCGATCGGGCGGGGGCGCTGCTCCACGCGGCCCATGCCGCGGCCGAGGATCTCGGCGAGGCGGTCGTCGCCGTCCTCGTCCGATCCGAGCCGACGGCCGCGGCGGGACTGCAGGACGTCCAGGAGGTCGTCCGCCTGGCTCGCCTCGTGCTGCAGGTGGCGCAGCTGCGCGGAGGGCGTGGGGGCCACGGGGGTGGCGACCGCCGGGGAGACGGGGGCGGTCACGCCGAGCGGACCCGTCTCGCGGGGCTCCTCGCCGAGCGCGCGCGCCCAGTCGTTCTCGGCGCGCACGGTCTGGTTCGCGGGGTTGTAGCTCCACAGCGCGGGGCCCTCGGTGTCGAGTCCCGAGGCCCGGGGGTCGGACACGGAGAAGCTCAGCTGCACGTTCCACAGCTGGTCCTCGCGCAGCCAGGCGTCCCAGTCGAGGCTGCGCCGGTCCACGCCGAGCTGGGAGGCCCGCTCGTCCACGGTCTCCTCAAGCGTCTTGGGCTCGCCCTCGAACACGGAGCGGTAGCCGTCGTGGGAGGGCGCGGTGCCGGAGACCTTCACGCGGCACGCGGCCGTGACCATGTGGGAGCGTTCGGCGAGGATCGGCCACTCGTAGCGCTTGACCCGCTCGGCCTCCCACCCGGACTCCGCCACGACGTCGTCCACGCTCGCCCCGGCGCGGAAGCGCGCCTGGATGTCCCGGGGGCCGAAGGACGAGCCGCCGCGGCCGCGAGCGGGGGGCTTGCGGCGGGCGTGCTGGATGGTCTGCCGCAACTGCTGGTCGATCTTTACCCGGTACCGGGTCGAGTCGTGGGTCTCCACGATGAGGTGCTCACCGTCGTCGTGCACTCCTACCAGACGCAACTGCTCCATGCTGTCCTTCCCTCACGGGTGTCTGCGCCCCCGTGTTCCTGCGGTGCGCGCGGCGCGTTCGTGCGCCAGTCTAGTGGCACCGCGTCTGCCGGACGCCGAGGATCCGCGGCAGGGCGCGGCGGTGGTGCGGCACCGACGTCGCCAGGGGCCCGTCCGGGCCGGTTGCCGGCCGTCTGGGACCGGGTTGGAAGACCCCCTCCAGGGACAAATCTCGCGCTGGGAGAAAATGCCCGCCACGGTACTGGCTTTTTGCGGCACCATGGTGAACAATCTACGCGACACGGCCCCGGGGGGAGATCGTCCGGGGAACCGTTTCACACAGCGATCTCGCGAAGACCGGTTGGAGCGGATAGACACATGGCCACAGACTACGACGCACCGCGCAAGCAGGACGAGGACCTCAAGGAAGACTCCATCGAGGAGCTGCAGTCCCGGCGGTCGGACCACCAGTCCGGAAGCGTTGACGAAGACGAAGCCACGGCGGCCGAGAGCTTCGAGCTGCCCGGCGCGGACCTCTCCAACGAGGAGCTCTCCGTGGTGGTCCTTCCCGCCCAGGACGACGAGTTCACCTGCGGCTCCTGCTTCCTTGTCCGTCACCGTTCGCAGCTCGCGGAGGAGCGCAACGGTGTGAAGTTCTGCCACGAGTGCGTGGGCTGATCCCGCGCACCCCACCCCGGTTGCGCACCGGGGCCGCCGGACCCGTTCGGAGCTGACGGGCGGCGAGTACGACGACGGGCGGTCACCTTCTCGGTGGACCGTCCGTCGTCGTACCGGGATGGAGAGCCCGGGACGCGGGGTACCTGCTCCAACGTGTACAAGCGCTGGGTGCCGAACGCCCACCGGGGCGCACGGCCCGGCGGAGGCCGCTAGTCCGAGAGCACCTCGCGCGCAATGTTTTCGACGTCTCTGGGACTGGCGT
Source organism: Kocuria sp. UBA5001 (assembly GCF_002398425.1). NCBI lineage: Bacteria > Bacillati > Actinomycetota > Actinomycetes > Micrococcales > Micrococcaceae > Kocuria > Kocuria sp. UBA5001. The sequence continues at coordinate 3,957 of NZ_DGYR01000006.1, read as the reverse complement.
TGATGGCGCGGGCCAGCTCCTCCGGGTGGCGCGTGGCCGTGAGCCAGTACGGAGTGGGGTCCACCGGGTCCACGATGCTGATCCGGCACAGGTCGGGGATGGACACTCGGAAGTTCATGAACGCGCGACCGTCCAGCGCGGGGCCGCGGGCCAGGCGGGCGTCGTCACCGCGCAGGGCCTCGGCCTCGCCCACGTAGCGGCGCTCGATGTGGGCGCGTCCCACGCGCAGGTCTTCGTCCGTGAGCACGATCCTGGGCGTGCCCAGGTGCACCACCACCGCGATGACGGCCACCAGCACGGCGCCCACGATCACACCCACCGCAATGCTGATGGGAGCCACGGCCACGAACCCCGCCGCGCCGACGAACAGCACGATGAGCCACACCCACCAGGAGACGGAAAGCCGCTCCTCGTAACGGACCCCGCCACCGCCCTGGAGGGGTGGCACTGTCGCGGTGGGCTCCGGTTCGGTGGACTCGGGGTGCTGGGAACTCATGGCACCACCTTGGCACACTCCCGCTGGGGATTGCCTACCGCGCCGCGGGCGGCTCCCCAGTCGGTTCCCCGGGGAGCCCGGCGCCGTGGCGAGGCCGCCGGGACGGCGGTCATCCGCGGGCTGGCCTGTTCGCGGATGGGCGCTGCCCGCGCAGAGGTGCTGCCGCGCACGCCGGAGGCCGGGGGGTGCGCGTTAGAGTGGAGGACTGTGACTGACGTGAGGGAACCCGCCACCGTGAGCGTGGCGCTGCAGCTGCTGGACACCGACCTCCCCGCTCCCGCGTACGCGCGCCCGGGCGACGCGGGTGCGGACCTGCGCGCGCGGCACGACGTGACGCTGGCCCCGGGAGAGCGCGCCCTGGTGGACACCGGGGTCGCCGTGGCGATCCCCGAGGGCTACGTGGGGCTCGTGCACCCCCGGTCCGGGCTCGCAGCCAAGCATGGGATCACCGTGCTCAACGCCCCCGGCACCGTGGACAGCGGTTACCGGGGCGAGCTGAAGGTGTGCCTGCTGAACACGGACCGCAGCACCGCCTACACCGTGCGCCGGGGTGAACGCATCGCGCAGCTGCTGCTCCAGGAGGTGACGACGGCCCGTTTCGAGACGGTCGCGCACCTGCCGTCGAGCGAGCGCGGCGAGCGCGGGTTCGGTTCTTCGGGAACGCACTGAGCCCGAGCGACCACGGTGCGGCCGCGTGGAGCTCGTTGCGCGGGGCGGCTGCCCGTCCCACCATGGTTGACGGGCCCCACGGTTGACGGGCACGCCGGGCTGACGGGCGTACCGGGACGCACCCCCCCCTATTTCCTCTGCTCCACGACACCACCTACACATTTTCGGGAGATCATCGATGTTCGGACGCAAGAAGCGCACTGGCAGCCGGGACGGCGTCGTCCCGTCCGGCGAGTCGAACGCCGCGGCGGAGACGGCAGGCACCGCCTCCGCCGAGCAGGCGCAGGAGAACCCCCGTGCACTCGGCCCCCGGGACGAGAGCGAGCTGCCGGGCGAGCGGAGTGAGTACCTTGACCTGGGGGCGCTGCTCGTCAAGCCGATCTCCGGGGTGGACGTGCGCCTCGAGGTGGACCAGCGCACCCAGGAACCGCGCGCGGTGAACCTCGACTTCCGGGACGGCTCCGTGCAGCTGCAGCCCTTCAGCGCGCCCAAGTCCAGCGGTCTGTGGGAGGAGGTGCGCGCCGAGCTGATCGCCGGACTGCGCCGGGACAACGGGGACCCCAGCGTCACCCGCGGCTCTTTCGGGCTGCAGGTGGACGCCAAGTTCCCCGCCACCACTGCGGACGGGCGCCAGGGCTACCGTCTCGCGCGCTTCGTGGGGATCGACGGCCCCCGCTGGTTCTTGCGCGCCGTCTTCACGGGCGGCGCGGCCCTGCCCGGACCCACAGCGGAGGTGCTCGACGACGCCGTGCGGGCACTTGTCGTCGTCCGCGGCCAGGACCCCCGCCCGCCGCGCGACCTCCTGACCCTCTCCGTCCCCGAAGACGCTACCGTCCGCCGGATGGCTGACTCTGCGGGGCAGCCCCCGGCTCCCGTGGCGGACGCGGACGGGGTGGCACCGCGGGGTGGCGACGGCGCGCCGTCGGGCCCGGCCGTGCAGCCCCCGCGCCGGGGCCCGGAGATCACGGAGATCGGCTAGTGGCACCCGTCAACAACCCGCTTACCGGGGCTATCGACGTGCTCGGGGAGCCCGAGGCGGTCTCAGAGGACCTCGACCCGGCCTTCCGCGAGCGCCACCGCCGCCGCGCGGTCGTGGAGGGCCGGGTGGTGGAGGTCACCATCGCGCCCGTGACGCGGCAGCCGCAGTTCCGCGCCGTGCTCAAGGTGCCGCGCCCCGACTCCGCTGTGCCGTGCGCGCTCGAGCTGCTGTGGAACGGCCAGCACACCGTGCCGGGGGTGAGCGCGGGGACCAGGCTGCGCTGCCTCGGGGTGATCTGCTTCCCCGACGGGATCCCCACGATGCACAATCCGCGCTACGAGATCATCACCCCCAAGAAGGTCACGCGATGAGCTCGCCCGCAGGCCCCGGTGCGGAGGACGCCCCCCGGCAGACCCCGCTCGGCGCAGGCGACCCGGAGGCACCGGAGCGCGAGGACGTGAGCCGCCCCGCACGGGACCGCGCCGTCGAGGACTTCGCCCGCCGCTCCGGGCTGCGCCGCGACGAGGCCGGGCAGCTCGACGTGCTCTCCGCGGTGGGCGGCTGGCGCGGCCTGCTCGAGTCCCTGCTGCCAGGTCTCGTCTACCTGGTGTGCGTGGTCGTCACCGGGCAGCTGGGCCCTGCGCTGACCGCGTCCCTGGCGGCCGCCGCGCTGTTCACCCTCGTGCGCCTCGTCCAGCGCCAGCCCGTAACCCAGGCCCTCGGCGGGCTCGTGGGCGTGGGGATCTGCGCACTCTTCGCCCGCGTGGGAGGGGACGCTCTGGACTACTACGTGTGGGGGTTCGTGACCAACGCCGCGTGGCTGCTCGGACTGGCGGTCTCGGCGCTCGCCGGCTGGCCTCTGCTCGGGGTGCTCTTCGGCTACATCCGAGGGGAGGGCACGCACTGGCGTCGGGACCCCGTGCGCCGCCGCGCCTACCAGCGGGTCAACGGCGTGCTGCTCGCGATGTTCGCCGCGCGGCTGCTGGTGCAGCTGCCGCTGTACTTCGCCGGGGACGTGGCCGGGCTCGGCATCACCCGGCTGGTGATGGGGGCCCCGCTGTACGCCGCTGTGCTGTGGCTGGGATGGCTGTGGAGCCGCCCTCGCCCCGCGCCGCCTGCAGGTTGACGTCCCGGGCCGTGGTGAACATGGCCCGCAGCTGCTCCTCACCCTCCGTGGTGGTGATGAAGAACAGCTCGTCCCCGCCCTCGAGGACGTCATCCCCGGACGGGGCGATGGGCACGCCGTCGCGCAGGATCGCCACGAGAGCCACCTCCGGCGGCCACGGCACCTGCGTGACCGTGCTCGCCACCACCGGGTGCTCCCGGGGGACCGTGTATGCGGACAGTGTGGCGTCACCGGTCTGGAAGCTCAGCAACCGCACGACGTCGCCCACCTCCACGGCCTCCTCCACCAGCGCCGTCATCAGCCGCGGTGTGGACACGGCCACGTCCACGCCCCAGGCGTCGTCGAAGAGCCACTCGTTCTTGGGGTTGTTCACCCGTCCCACGGTGCGCGGCACGCCGAACTCGCTGCGGGCGAGCAGGGAGACCACCAGGTTTGCCTTGTCGTCACCGGTCGCGGCGACGACGACGTCCGCCTCCTCGGCCCTCGCGCGCTGCAGCACGTCGAGGTCGCACGCGTCCCCGACGACCCACTGGGCGCCGCGCAGGTTCGAGCGGCCGATGACCTCGGAGGTGGCGTCCACCACCACGACGTCGTGACCGTGCGAGAGCAGCTCCCGGGCAATCGAGGACCCCACGGACCCACCGCCCACGATGACCACATGCATCAGCGCCGCCCCCGTGACTGCTC
>NZ_DGYR01000018.1:0-16549 GCF_002398425.1 Kocuria sp. UBA5001 | reverse complement strand
CTGCACGAAAGGAACACCCACATGGCAGACATCGAGTACCGGCTCCCTCAGAAGCGCGAGCTCAAGACCAGCATCCCCGGCCCCAAGTCCCAGGCGCTGACGGAACGCCGCAAGAAGGCCGTCTCGGCTGGCGTCGCCTCCTCCCTGCCCGTCTTCGCGGACGAGCTGGACGGCGGCGTGATCCGGGACGTGGACGGCAACCAGCTCGTGGACCTCGGCTCCGGCATCGCCGTGACCTCCGTGGGTGCCTCCGCACCCAAGGTGGTCTCGCGCGTGCAGGACGCCGTGGCCAAGTTCACGCACACGTGCTTCATGGTCACCCCGTACGAGGACTACGTGAGCGTGGGCGAGAAGATCGCCGCGCTGACCCCCGGCTCGTTCGAAAAGCGCACCGCGCTGTTCACCTCCGGCTCCGAAGCCGTGGAGAACGCCGTGAAGATCGCGCGGGTGCACACGAAGCGTCAGGCAGTGGTCGTCTTCGACCACGCCTACCACGGCCGCACGAACCTCACGATGGCCATGACCGCCAAGGTGATGCCCTACAAGCAGGGCTTCGGACCGTTCGCCAACGAGGTCTACCGCGTTCCCATGTCCTACCCGTTCCGGGATCCGGAGGGCATGACGGGCGAGGAGGCCGCCCGCCGCGCGCTGGGCATCGTGGAGAAACAGGTGGGCGCGGAGAACGTGGCCGCCGTGGTCATTGAGCCCATCCAGGGTGAGGGCGGCTTCATCGTCCCCGCCGAGGGCTTCCTGCCCGCGCTGTCCTCCTGGTGCCGGGACAACGGCGCCGTGTTCGTGGCGGACGAGGTGCAGGCCGGCGTGGCCCGCGCGGGCCGCTGGTTCGCGTCCGAGTACGAGGGCGTGGAGCCGGACCTGGTGACCTTCGCCAAGGGCATCGCCGGCGGCATGCCGCTGTCCGGCGTGGTGGGCCGTGCCGAGATCATGGACGCCGTGCACGGCGGTGGTCTGGGCGGTACCTACGGCGGCAACCCCGTGGCCTGCGCGGCCGCGCTGGGCGCCCTGGAGACCATCGAGGAGTGGGACCTCGTGGACCGCGCGCTCGAGATCGAGTCGATCATCAAGGAGGAGCTCGGCTCCCTCGCCGAGTCCTCCCCGATCGTGGGCGAGCTGCGCGGACGCGGCGCGTTGATTGCGCTGGAGTTCGTGGAGCCCGGTTCCAAGGACCCGAACCCGGAGGCGGCCAAGCAGATCGCGGCCACCTGCCTCGAGAAGGGTGTAGCCATTCTGACCTGCGGCACCTACGGCAACATTGTGCGCCTGCTGCCCCCGCTGGTCATCGACTTCGACCTGCTGCGCGACGGCCTGCGCGTCTTCGCCAAGGCCATCGAGGATGCCGGCGCCTGATCCCGAGGATCTGACGCCACGCGCTCCACGAGGAGCGTCCCCAGCGGGCGGGCGGTGACCGGTTCTCCGGTTGCTGCCCGCCCGCTCTTCCTCGGTTCCGACGACGACGCCGCGCCGCGCCTTTGCTGCCTCGGCTCCGCAGCACGCAGTACGGGGATGTGGAGGTGCGGAGGCCGCGCACGAAACACCCCTGTCACACCGTCTGTGGTAGAACTCACCTGTCCCACCCGGAACCTGCCGCCCGCACTCAGCATCAGGCACCGGCCCGTTCCACCCTGCACCCGGCCGACGGCCGAAAGGAACTCTGATGAGCAACGACGGCGCACCGCACGGCGGCGCACCCTCCGGCAGCTCCGCGGCCACCACGGCCACTGCGGCCGGCGGAGACTCCCCCGAGATCACCCACAAGGCCCTGCGATCACGCCACGTCACCATGATCACGCTGGGCGGGATCATCGGCGCGAGCCTGTTCGTGGGCTCCGGCAACGTGATCCGCATGGTCGGACCGGCCGCAGTGCTGTCCTACCTGCTGGGCGGGCTGCTCGTGTTCCTGGCCATGCGGATGCTCGGCGAGATGGCCGCCGCCCGGCCGGCCGTGGGCTCCTTCATGGAGTACGCGCGCGTGGGCCTCGGGGAATGGGCCGGCTACTTCGTGGGATGGCTCTACTGGTACTTCTGGGTGGGTGTGATCGCGTTCGAGGCCGTGGTGGGTGGATCGCTGCTCGCGGGGTGGTTCCCAGCCATGCCCGTGTGGCTGGGCTCCGTGATCCTGCTGCTGATCTTCACGGGCACCAACCTGATCTCCGTGCGCTCGTTCGGGGAAGTGGAGTTCTGGCTCGCGAGCGTCAAGGTGGCGGTGATCGTCGCGTTCCTCGCCGTGGGGACCCTCTTCGCGTTCGGGCTGTGGCCCGGCGCCGGCTTCTCGATCCCGAACCTGTGGCAGCACGGCGGCTTCGCCCCTGAGGGTGGCTGGGCCGTAGTCTCAGGCGTGGCCGTGGTGATCTTCTCCTACTTCGGCACGGAGATCGCCGTGATGGCCGCCGCGGAGTCCGAGGACCCCGCCAAGGGCATCCGCCAGGCCACCGTGACCGTGGTGTGGCGCATCCTGATCTTCTTCGTGGGCTCCATCCTGCTGATCGTGACCATCGTGCCGTGGAACCAGCTTCCGGACCCGGACGAGCAGGCACCGTTCGTGTACGTCTTCGACCTCTTCGGGGTGCCCGGCGCGGAGATGATCATGAGCATCGTCATCTTCACCGCAGTGTGCTCCGTGCTGAACTCCGGGCTGTATTCCGCAGCGCGAATGTTCTCCGCTCTCGCGGCGGAAGGACTGGCTCCGCGCATCGTGGCACGGAAGTCCAAGAACGGCGTTCCCGTGGTCGCCGTGATTGCCTCCACCCTGGGCGGATATGCGGCGGTGTTCGTGAACTTCCTGGCCCCGGAGTCCGGGATCTTCGACTTCATCATGAACTCTGCGGGTCTCGTGGCTCTGTTCGTGTACGTGTTCGTGGCGATCACCCAGATGAAGCTGCGCTCGCGGATGAGCCCCGAGGAGCGCGCCAACCTCAAGCTGAAGATATGGCTGCACCCGTGGCTCGGCATCCTGGTGATCGTGGCCGTCGCGGGGATCGTGGTGGTCATGCTGGTCTCGGACGACGCGAGCCGCACCCAGGTGTGGACGAGCCTCGTGGCCGTCGGTGTGCTGGCCGTGTTCTGGCCGCTCGTGCGCCGCAACCTGCGACGCCGCCAGACACCCAGAGCCGCGGCTCCCGCCACGACGCCCACGGCCTGATCCACCACCGTCCACCGACCGTGCGCGAGAGGATCCCATGGAGCACTTCCCCACCCTGACCGAGACCGTGGCGGCGCTGCGCCGCGGTGAGACGACCAGCGAGGCACTCACCTCGGACGCCCTGGACCGCATCGACGCGCTGAACGGGCATCTGGGGGCGTTCGTCCACGTGGCGCGGGATGCGGCACTGGTCAGCGCCCGCGCCGCGGACGAGAGGCTGTCCGCGGGCCAGCGCCCGGCCGACACAGTCCGAGGCGGGACCGGCCGTGCCTCGGACGCCCCCGGTGGGTTGACCACCCTGCCCGCGCTGCTGGGGGTTCCCACCGCGCTCAAGGACGGGCACGACGTCGCCGGGATGCCCACCTCCTGGGGCAGCCTCGCATCGCGGGACGGGCACGGTGATCTGGCCCGCGCTCAGCGTTCCGACGAGCTCTCCGGGACGCTCGAGGCCGCCGGGGCCGTGATCCTGGGCAAGACGCAGGTGCCAGAGTTCCTGCTCAACAGCTATTCCGAGAACCGCATGTACCCGGCGGCACGCAACCCGTTCGCCCTGGACTGCTCCCCCGGTGGATCGTCCGGGGGTCAGGCCGCGACGGTCGCGGCGGGGATCCTGCCGGGCGCGATCGGCTCGGACGGCGGCGGCTCCGTGCGCATCCCCGCCGCGGCGTGCGGTCTCATCGGGCTGAAGCCCAACCGCGGTCGGGTCCCCAGCAGCGACGCGCTCTCCAACGTGGGGCAGCTGGGCGTGAACGGGCCGATTGCCCGCACCGCTGAGGACGCCGCCCTGCTCATGGACGTGCTGTGCCGCACCCCCGGCCACGACCGGATCCCGCGGCCCGTGGCGGCAGCACCTGAGAACTCCTTCCGCGACGTCGTCCGCGCCGCCCACCGCGGAGACACGCCCTGGGGCGAGCGGCCCCTGCGGATCGGCGTGACCACGCAGTCCCCGTTCGACGGCACCTACGACGTGCAGGTCTCCCCCGAGGCGCGCACCGCCCTGGAGCGGGGCGTGCGGCAGCTCGAGGATCTCGGGCACACGGTGGAGACTGTGGACCTCGGATTCGATCCCGCCTACCCCGAGGCTTTTTCCGCCCTGTGGACCACCGCCACGGGCCAGCTGCCCCTGGAGGGCCGGGAGCACCTGCTCACCGGACTCGCGCGCACGTTCCGCGCCCGCGCCCTGCAGCGAGGGGCCGTGGAGCTCGCGGACGCCGTGGCCGTGCTGCGCGGCATCGAGGCGGACGTGATCCGGCGGTTCGCGGACCTGGACATGCTCCTGACGCCCGCGCTGGCCATGCCGCCCCGGCCCGTGGGGTGGTTCCACGAGGGGTACGACATCGCGGACCCCGCTGGGGCGGACCAGGACTACGAGCGCCAGTGCCAGTACACGCCGTGGACGTCCGTGGTGAACGTGGTGGGACTGCCTGCCATCACGTACCCCACCACGTGGGCCGTTCCCGCCACGGGCGACTACCCGGGCCCCGTGCCCATGGGCGTCCAGCTGATCGGCGGACCGTCCTCGGAGGCCCGGCTGCTCGCGCTCGTCGCCCAGCTGGACCCGGCGACGACGCCGCGCGCGCACCTCGTCGCCTGACCCGCCGTCTCGCCGCGCCCCCTCCCCCGGACCGCAGCGCCCAATTCCGCGGGACGGCCACGTGCCGCCGTCGAGTCCCCGTGACCGTGACGAAGGCATCCCCCCCGCGCGGCGTCGCCATCCCTGGCAGGATCCGGCACGCACGGAACTGGATGTGCCGCCTGACGGGACGCGGATTCGGGACTAGGTTGGTGACATGACCAACCGTGCGGGCACCGTCGCCCAACCCAGTGACCTCGTGGACATCGACCAGCTCCTGGCCGCGTACTTCGACCGCGTACCGGACGCGGACGATCCTGACCAGCGCGTGGTGTTCGGCACCTCCGGGCACCGCGGGTCCTCACTGAAGACCTCGTTCAACGAGAACCACATTGCGGCGATCACCCAGGCGATCGTGGAGTACCGCACGGCGCAGGGCATCACCGGCCCCCTGTTCATGGGCAAGGACACGCACGCGCTGTCCGGACCCGCGCAGGACACCGCGCTGCAGGTGCTCGCGGCCAACGGCGTGCGCACCCTGCTGGACTCCCGGGACGGCTTCACGCCCACCCCGGCGCTGTCCCACGCAATCCTCACGTACAACGCCTCCGAGCCCGAGGACCGCGCGGATGGCATCGTGATCACCCCGTCCCACAACCCGCCCACGGACGGCGGCTTCAAGTACAACCCCCCGCACGGCGGTCCCGCGGACACGGACGCCACCGAGTGGATCGCGAACCGCGCCAACGACCTCATCGCGGCGGGCCTCGATGGCGTGGAGCGGGTGCCCCTGGAGGAGGCCGCCGCCGCGGAGACCACCGGGACCTTCGACTTCCTGGACAGCTACGTGGCCGCGCTGCCGCAGATCATCGACCTCGACGCCATCCGGAAGTCCGGGCTGCACATCGGCGCGGACCCCATGGGTTCCGCCTCGGTCGCGTACTGGGAGGAGATCGGCCGGCGCTTCGGGCTGAACCTCGACGTCGTGAACCCCACCGTGGACCCGCAGTGGGCGTTCATGACCCTGGACTGGGACGAGAAGATCCGCATGGACTGCTCCTCCCCGTTCGCCATGGCATCCCTGATCGGCAACAGGGACCGCTACGACATCGCCACGGGCAACGACGCCGACAGCGACCGCCACGGCATCGTCACCCCGGACGCCGGGCTCATGAACCCCAACCACTACCTCGCCGTGGCCATCGACTACCTCTACCGCAACCGCGAGGGCTGGCGGGAGGACGCCGGGGTGGGCAAGACCCTGGTCTCCTCCTCCATCATCGACCGCGTGGCCGAGTCCCTGGGGCGGCGCCTGGACGAGGTGCCCGTGGGCTTCAAGTGGTTTGTCCCCGGTCTGCTGGACGGCTCCGTCGGCTTCGGCGGCGAGGAGTCCGCCGGTGCGTCCTTCCTGCGGCTGGACGGCTCCGCGTGGACCACGGACAAGGACGGCATCATCATGGCCCTGCTCGCTGCGGAGATCACCGCGCGCACCGGCAAGACGCCTTCTCAGCGCTACCGCGAGCTCACCGAGCAGTTCGGCGACCCCGTCTACCAGCGCATTGACGCCCCGGCGAACCGCGAGCAGAAGGCCGCGCTCAAGAAGCTGTCCCCCGAGCAGGTCACCGCGGACACCCTGGCCGGTGAGCGCATCACCGCCAAGCTCACAGAGGCACCCGGCAACGGCGCGGCGATCGGCGGACTGAAGGTCACCACGGAGAACGCCTGGTTCGCGGCCCGCCCCTCCGGCACGGAGGACGTCTACAAGATCTACGCGGAGTCCTTCAAGGGCGAGGAGCACCTGAAGCAGGTCCAGCAGGAGGCGAAGGCGCTGGTGGACTCGGTGATCGGCTGAGTGCCGCGGTGCGGGCACGTCCCGCGCTGGCAGGCTGTCCAGGGGCCGCTGAGCGGTACGGGGTGCTCCCTCCCGTGCCACTCGGCGGCCCCTCTTTGTCGTCGGACAGCACCGACGCTTGTGCCTGTCTGAGCACTGTGCTGTGATGTCCCCGGATCAAGAAGCCCGACCATCAGCCCTCCGGCTGGTCGGCTGGCAACCGGTTGTTCGCACCCGGTGCCCCCGGAGGAAGATCCGCCGCCCGGCACCCGCCGCGCGGAAGACTGCGAAAGGTCACCATCATGAGCGTCTCCGTTCACACCCCCGAACACCCGTGCATCCACCCGGAGGACGGTTCCGCCTGCCGGAGCTACCACCCGGGGCACAACGCACACTACATCCAGGCCCGCCTGGCTTCCGAGAACCGGGACCGGTGGGTCCGGGTGGAGCTGGACCCCCCGCACGGGAACACGGTGCAGGCCACGTTCCCGGACGGCGAGACCCGCACGTGGTGGTGCCACGACCCCGCCCTGCTGGAACGGTTCCACACGCTGCAGCGCGGGGCTGCGGCCTCGTTCGACCCCGGGACGTCGCTCGCCAGTGTGCAGAGCACGCCGGGTCGGCGCGCCCTGCTGCACCCGGCGGTGGTCCGGGAGCAGTGATCTCCCGGCCGTGAGACGGGGAGGACACTGCTGGCCCGGCTGATTCCGTGCCGGTTCCTCCCCACGGCTGGACGGCCGGTGGTGCGCGCCGCAGGCGCGACCCACCGGCCGTTCCGCTCAGCTCACCCCGACGGTGCGTCCCTCGGATGCGGCCGGGCGTCCGCCGTCCCAGCTGGCAGTCCTCCTGGGGAGGGGCAGTGCGGAGACACGATTCTCTGGCGTGCGGCGGAGGAAACGCCGCCATCGCACGGGAACACGCCGCACGGGTGATGTTGCGGGTCGGTGAGGTTGGCTATCTGAGGAGGATCGACCTCCGCGGCCCCAGGTCGCTCCCTTGCAGGGGGGCAGACGCTCAAGGATGAGCACCCCGCATGAGGCACGCCCACGCCCAACCGGACCCCTGACAGGCCTCGGCCCGTCCAGCGTGCTGCAGGCCGAGCCCTGGCAGCACTTCCTGACCGGTCTCTCGCGACGCGCTCAGACCCTTGACTGCGCCGGGTGGCACGCCCTCGTCGTCGAGGAGCGCTCCCGTGCCGGGGTGGTCTGGTACACCCCGTACGGGCCCGGCCCTGGCGCACCCCGAGCTTCTGCCCGACGCGGTGCGCGAACTGCGCTCGGCGGCGCGAGAGCACTCGGTGGCGTGGTTGCGGGTGGAGCCACAGGTGCCGTCCCCGGTGGGCACGGCCTTCGCGGCCGCCGTGCAGCGGCAGAACGCCACGACACCCGCGATCGCCGCGGGTCTGCACCGGCTCGAAGCACGGCCGGCCCCGCGGGACATCCAGCCCGCGTACACGCGGTGGGTGGATCTCACTCGCGAGCCGGAGCAGACCCTGGCCGCCATGACACGCACCAGCCGCAATCTGTGGCGGCGGCATGGGGACAAGGTCATCGCCCTGGCCTCGGACTCCCGTCCGGACGCCGCCGAGGCGGTGATCGAGCTGCAGCACCGCACCATCGGGCGCAAGGGGTTCACGGCCCAGAGCGCAGACTACCTCCGCACCGCCGCCCGCCGCGCCCGGGACGAGGCGGGCTCGGCGCGCACGCGCGCCCGGGAGGCAGCGGGCCGCATCCGTGCCGGGCTGACCGGCGGGACGCAGGCGGGTGGGAAGTAGCCACCCGGAGGGGTCAGGGGGTCATCCCACCGGGTTCTCGGGGTCCCATGCCCGCGAGTAGAAGTCCGCGGAGCGCGAGTCCAGCAGCTGCTGGTACTCCTCCGGGTCCATCGCCTGCGCCGAGCCCTGGGGAGGCTCCTGCCGCCGGACGGACGTGCCGAGGCCCGCGGCGCCGTCGTGCACCGAGAGTCCCGCCGCCTCCAGAAGAGTGGGGTACATGCTGAGCTGGTCCGCCCCGGCCCGCAGGGGCTGCCCGGCGGTCTCGCCCGGGATCCACACGCGGTTGAACACGGTGCGGTTGGGGTGGTGGTCCAGCTGATCGTGGAAGGCGTCCCCCGCGCTCATGTGCTTGAGGTGGTCGCCCATGATCACCACGGAGGTGTCCTCCAGGTAGCCCTGGGTCTTCATGTGCTCCACGAACCCGGCCACCTGGGTCATGGAGCACGCGAACACGGAGGTCACCTGGTTCTGGGTGTCCACGTCGCACGAGTTGTAGACGTGGACGGGTTCGTGGGTGTCCAGGGTCAGCATGGACAGGTTGAACGGCTGGCCCGTGCGCTCGGACTCGGCGTGCAGGCGGTCCACCTCGTCCTTGGCGTGGGCCATGAGCCGCTCGTCACTCAGGCCCCAGTCGCTGCGGAAGTTCTCCGCGGACTCGCCCGCCGCACGCCAGTCCTCCAGACCCTTGTCCTCGGTGTAGCCGTGGCTTCGCAGGAACGTGTCCTTGCCCGCGAAGGAGGAGTTGGCCCCGCCCAGGAACGTGTTCGTGTACCCGTGGTTCTGCAGCACGTCCCCCAGGCAGGTCACGCCACCCAGATACTGTTCCTGCCCGGCGCCGATGTCGGCGGAGCCTGCGTCACCCGACTCCTTGAGCGGGATCCCGCACTGCGTGGAGACGATCCCGGCCATGGTCCAGCCACCGCCCTCGTACTGCTGGAAGTCCTCGGCGCTGCGCCACCCGTCCTCGGGCCGGGTGACCTCCTCGAGCGGAGCGAAGGCGTTCTTCTCGAACAGCTGGTCGTCCGCGAGCGTGGCCTCCCCGGACTCCAGGTAGATGACCACCAGGTTGCGCTTGTCCGCGTCACTCGTGATGGTGGGCTGGACGTACGTGGAGCCGATGTCGTGAGGGGACTTCACGGCCTTGACGTACTGGGGCAGGTCCACCGCGGACGCGAAGCTCGTGCTCCCGGCCACGAACACCGCCGCCACGGTCACGGCGGAGGCCGAGCGCACGACGCCGCGGGACGACCGGGTGCCCTGCGCGCGTCGTGCTCTGCGGACCCACGCCCGACGCGCGAAGGCGATGCCCACGGTGACCAGGAGGGGAAGTACCCCGATGACCAGCACGGAGATCCACACCACGGACCCGCCGCCACCGTCTGCCTGCACGGACATCAGGTTCATGCGCATCTGCCCCACCGAGATCTGGCCCCAGTAGTGCCGGATGATCCCGCCCGCCGCGAGCAGGGTCAGTCCCAGCCAGATCAGGCCGTAGCAGAGCCCGCGACCCGTCCAGCGGCCCACTCGCCTGCCCACGCGCAGAAAACCCTCGGACATGTCTGGACCTCGTGTTCCTGGATCATCCGGTGCCAACCCGCACCGCCGCGGCCCGGGCATGGTGTGCCGTCGCGTTCGAGTTCGTGTTTTTTCAAGGGTAGGACATGTTCCGGTCACCTGCTGTTCACCTTGTGGGCCCGCGGCGGCGCCGGACACGGCAGAGAACCCTGCTGCCCGGGGAGGCATCGACCGGTCCAGCGCGAGGCTGATGCTGTCCGCAGCCGGCCCGGCGAGCGGCCGTCCCGTTCAGCCCGCGTGGGTGAGGGCCTGCACCCAGACGGCCTCCGCCATGAGGATGCCGAGTTCCAGGGCGTCACCCCAGATCACGTCCGCGCCCTGGGTACCGGGAGAGGTCTGCGTCTGCCGATCGGCTGGCGAGCCGTCCCCGAGAAGGCCACCTTCCGGCGTCGTGCCCCCACCGGCCACCCGCACCTGCACCGTGGCGCTGCGGGCCGGGCCCGGGAGCACCCGCAGCACCGCGCCCGGCTGGATCCCCGCCTCGGCGAGCACCCGCAGGGTCTCGGGGCTCTCGTCCGAGACGCGCGTGACCCGCACGGGCTCCGGGTGGGTGACGTCCGCGAGCGGAACGGCCGGGGCGGGGGTGACCACCCCGTCCCGTGAGGGGATCGCATCCCCGTGCGGGTCCTCGGACGGGTGGCCGAGCTTGGCGTCCACACGGTCAATGAATCGGTCGGTGACGGCATGCTCGAGGACCTCGGCCTCGTCGTGGATCTCGTCCCACGCGTAGCCCAGCTCGGTGGCCAGGAACATCTCCAGGATGCGGTGGCGGCGCACCATGTGCACGGCCACGTCCCGCCCCTGCTCGGTGAGCTCGACGACCCCGTACGCGGGCCGGGTCACCAGGCCCTGTGCGGTGAGCTTCTTCAGCGCCTCCGAGACGGTGGAGGCCGCCAGGCCCATGCGCGCGGCCAGCGACGTGGTGGTCACCCGCTCCGGCTCCCACTCGCCCAGCCGCCAGATGGTCTTCAGGTAGTCCTGGGTGGCCGGGCTCAGCTCTGCGGGGTGCACGGGTTCAGGCTAGCGGCCCGCCGGGGACGTCCCCAAGGGTGCGCCCCGCGGCGTTCGCGCCGGGGACGGCAGACGGGGGCGGCGCCGCTCGGGCCGTTCCCGGGACCGCGCCCGGGCTCCCGTCCGAAGTCGCTTCGGGTGCCGCGACACCCGGCGACGCCGCGCCGTCGGCTGCGCGCGAGGGGTCACCCTGCGGCGTCGTCAGGCCGTGCGACGGGGACGCGCCCGCCTGCAGGGCCGCTGCGGCGGAATGAGTCCCGCAGGAGACGTGCCATAACGGAGCGAACACAGAAAATGGCGCTCAGATCTGCCTGTGCTCCGTTATTGCCCGGCGTGGGCCGCGGCCGCGTGCGGCTCCGCGCCGGGGCTCGGCCGGGGCATCACTCGTACGTGTAGAACCCCTGCCCGGAGCTGCGCCCCATGTGACCCTGGTCGATGAACTCCCGCTTCACGCGTTCCGCAACCCGCTGGGACTCCTCGGTCCCCGCATTCATGTTGATCTGGTAATAGGTCTCCATGCCCACGTGGTCCAGGATCTGGAAGGGGCCCAGGGGAGAACCGGTGGCGGTGCGCCAGGTCTTGTCGATGTCCTCGGCCTGTGCGATGTCGTTGACCCACAAGTGCGATGCCGCCGTGAGGAACGGGACCAGCAGGGTGTTGAGGATGTAGCCGGCCTGCTCCTTCTGGATGTGGATCGGCACCATCCCGATCTCCTCCGCGAACTGCAGGACGGCCTGCACTGCCGCGGGGTCCGTGCCGGCGTGGCCCATGACCTCGCCGGTGTTGTTGCGCCACACCTCGTTGGCGAAGTGCAGCGCCAGGAACCGCTCCGGGTGGCCCGTGGCCTCCGCGATGTCGCTGGGCAGCAGCGTGGACGAGTTGGTGCACAGGACGGTCTTCTCCGGCGCGGCCGCACCGATCTGGGACCACACCTTCTTCTTGAGCTCGAGGTTCTCGGGCACCGCCTCGATCACGATGTCCGCGTCCTGCAGGGCCGCCTCGAGATCCGTGGTGCCGCTCAACCGGGCCTTGGCCGCCTCCAGTTGCTCGGGGGTGGCCGCCATGTCCCGCGTGTACAGCAGGGACAGCTTCTCCCACTTGCCGGGCAGCGCCCCGACGATCTCCTCGCTGATGTCGTACACGGTCACGGTCTTGCCGAAGTACGCCGCCTGGAACGCGATCTGGGACCCGAGCACTCCGGATCCGATGACGGTGAGGTTCTGCAGCTCAGCCATGATGGGTTCTCCCACTTCCTCGTGAGTCTCCCCGCAGGAGGCGGTCTCCCGCGAGTCCAGGGACCACGGGCGTGGCCCTCGTCACCAACCTTACTCGCCCGTAGGTTTCCCGCCAGGGGGCGCCGACGCCGCACGGCCACCTCCCGCACGCCTCTTCCGTTTCCTGCGGGGCACCGCAGCTTGACGAGCCCTGCGCCGCGCTCACCGTCCCGGCACCAGTCCGGTGCGGCGGGGTGCACGCGGCTGCCCGGCACCCCGCCGCACCGGGCCGGCAGAACGCGCCGGGCGCCGCCGCAGACAGACCGGTAGCGACCAGTACCGAATAGAATTCCGTGGGCGGCAGGTCCGGGCCGCCGTCGACAAGGAGCCCCCATGAGTTCGTCTGTGCCCCCGCCCCAGCCACCTCAACCCCAGCCCAGCGAGTCGCATGAGCCGCCGCAGACAAAGCTCGGCTCCGCACGGGACAAGACGGATGCGCCTGCTCGGCGCGGGGGCATCGTCGACCGCCTGGGCCTGAACTGGCGCCTGCACGGGGACGGCAGGCACGTGGCACCCGGAGACGTGGTGACCCCGCGGGAGCGGCTGGCGTGGCCGCGGACCATCTCGATCGGTGCGCAGCACGTGGTGGCGATGTTCGGTGCCACGTTCCTGGTGCCGCTGCTCACGGGCTTCCCGCCGGCCACCACGCTGTTCTTCTCGGGCATCGGCACGGTGCTGTTCCTCGTCATCACGGCGGGGCGGGTGCCCAGCTACCTGGGGTCCTCGTTCGCGTTCATCGCCCCGATCACCGCGTCCGTGAACCAGTACGGCCCGGGCGGCGCGCTCGGCGGCGTGATCATGGCCGGTGCCGCGCTGTTCCTGATCGGGCTGCTCGTGCAGATCGCGGGCACCGGGTGGCTGCAGAAGCTCATGCCGCCGGCGGTCACGGGCACCATCGTGGCGCTCATCGGCTTCAACCTGGCACCGTCCGCCAAGGAGAACTTCACCGCCGCGCCCGTCACCGCGCTGGTGACACTCGGTTCGATCATCCTCATCTCCGTGCTGTTCCGCGGCCTGCTGGGCCGCCTGTCCATCCTCCTGGGCGTGGCGATTGGCTACGTCACCGCCGTGATCCGCGGTGAGGTGGACTTCACCTCGATCCGCGCCGCGTGGGACGCGCAGGGGCTCTTCGGCCTCCCCCACTTCCAGTCGCCGGAGTTCCACCTCAACCTCGCGGGGTTGTTCATCCCGGTGATCCTGGTGCTGGTCGCGGAGAACATCGGGCACGTGAAGTCCGTGGCGCTGATGACCGGTGACGACCTCGATCCGTACACCGGCCGCGCCATCATGTCGGACGGCCTGGCCACCATGATCGCGGGCTCCGGCGGCGGTTCCGGCACCACCACGTACGCGGAGAACATCGGCGTCATGGCCGCCACCCGGGTCTACTCGACCGCCGCGTACTGGGTGGCCGCCCTCGTGGCGATCCTGCTCAGTGTCACTCCCGTGTTCGGCGCGGCGGTCGCGACAGTCCCCCAGGGCGTGCTGGGCGGCGCGGCCACCGTGCTCTACGGCATGATCGGCATGCTGGGCGTACGGATCTGGGTGCAGAACCGCGTGGACTTCTCCAACCCGGTCAACCTCACCACAGCAGCGATCGCGATGATCGTGGGCATCGGCGACTACACCTGGTCCTTCGCCGGGCTCGACTTCGCGGGCATCGCCCTGGGCACCGCCGCGGCCCTGGTGGTCTACCACCTCATGGCGGGCATCGCCCGGGCACGCGGTTCCGTGGGCTCGGACCCGCTCACCCCGGACACCTCGCAGAGCCCGTCACCCCTGGGCTGAGGCACGGCCCCTCCCGACGGCCACGCCGCCCAGCCACGATGCCGGGGAAGCACGTGACGTCCCCTCCCTGGTAGGAGAAGACCGGTGGCTAGCTGGACTGACCGGACACGTCGATTGAGGCTAGGTGCGTATCGTCACGGCCTGATCGTGCGCACGCGGTAGTCCGTAAGGGTCAGTCCAAGAAGGGTGCGCGCTTCACGACTCAGGTGTGCCTGATCGACGAAGCCGTAGCGGACTGCGACATCGGCCAGCGCTTCATCCGGATTGCCACGGATCCATTCGGTCGCCTCTTGGAGGCGGCGCCGGCGGATCATGGTGTAGGGCGACAGGCCCACGTATTTCGTGGTGAGGCGGTTGACCGTCCGGGTCGAGATCCCCAGGGCGTCCGCGAGGTCTTGCACCGTGGCGATGGTGGAGTCTGTGATGGCAAGGTCGGCCAATCGGTTGGCTTGGTGAGCCTCGTCGGTCAGCGGACCCACATGGCCTTCAAGCCACGTCTCGACCTTGTCGACGACATCGGCGAGGTTGCTGTCTGATGCCCGAACTGTTTCGTGCAGTTGCGGTGCCGCGACAGGGAGGGAGTCGTCGCGGCAGGTCGCCGGCTGCTGGGTGAAGGCGGGCACTGCCGCGGGGCGCAGCAGGGCGCCAAGCACCCATCCCTGCCCGACCAGGACTCGTGTGGAGCGCCGCGTGGTGGGGCCCCAGAATCGCACGTGCTCCCTTTCGAAGGCGAGGTTGCTCGCAGGAAAGGCCAGGAGTTCTTGCGACGAGTGGTACCCCGAGGGAAGGTCCCAGGTGCTGGTCCACCACCAGGCCACCAGGTCCTGGTGACCTGGTGGAATCCGGGCGAAATCCGAGGGTAGCTCCGCTGGGAACAAGGGACCCCGTCCGCTGACGTCAGACGTGGCGGTCATGGCAGGAATCTACAAGACCACCCACGTCACTGGCCCCTAGTGTCCAGATCATGACGACGGCACCATTTTCCCCCGCCCATGGCGAGTACACCGACAACGGTCGCCCGAAGGGCTTCTCCAGCCTGACTCCCTTCGTTGCGCTCAAGAATCCGAAGGCTGCATTGGAGTTCTACACGGACGTATTCGGTGCCCGCGTACTGAACTCCACCGAGATGGAGGGGATGATCATCCACGCGGAGCTCGACTTCGGGTGTGGTCGCCTCCAACTGGGGTCGGCGATGGAGGCCTATCACCTGCGGGCGCTGGATCCGGAGGCCGAAGACGCGCCGTTCTCCCTCGGCATATACGTCGCGAACGTGGACAGGGTCGTTGAGACCGCGGTCGCTCGCGGCGCTGTGCTGCGCGAGGCTGTGACGGGTTTCGTCTCTGGTGACCGTTACGGGAGCATCCGCGATCCGTTCGGGATCCGGTGGTCGGTGATGACGCGCGTCGAGGACCTCAGCGATGAGGAATCAGCTCGCCGGGTTGATGCCTGGGCCGCAGAAATGAGCAACCAGAACAACTGACACTCTCCGTCGGTTGCTCCGCGGCGGGGCGCTTGTGATGGGCGGCCACCGTGAGGTGGCCGCCCATCACACCTTGGAGGACGTCCATGTCCCACCCCGATGCCGCACTGACCCCACGCCGCCGCCTGATCGTCGGCCAGCTCGTCGTGGATGATGGCTGGCCGATTAGCGAGGTCGCTGCCCGCTTCCAGGTCTCGTGGTCCACGGTGAAGCGCTGGGCAGACCGGTACCGAGCGGGCGAGACCATGCAGGACCGCTCGTCGCGACCGCGCCACTCGCCGAACAGGACCGATACGAATACGACCAAACGCTGCATCCAGCTCCGGCTGCGTCTCCGCTAAGGACCAGTCCCGTTGACCAGTCGGCTGGGGATCGCGCCATCGACGGTCCACCGGAACCTTGTCGATGCCCGCTTGAACCGGCTCTCACATGTCGACCGCGCAACGGGGGAACCCGTCCGTCGTCACGAGCACGACCACCCCGGCGCGATGCTCCACGTCGACGTGAAGAAGCTCGGCAACATCCCCGACGGCGGAGGCCGGCGCTACGTCGGCCGACAGCAAGGCGAGAAGAACCGGGCCGCCACACAGGGCAAGCCCCGGAACAAGGACCGGGACCCGTTGATGGGCAAGGCCTACGTCCACACCGTCACCGATGACCACTCCCGCGTCGCCTACGCCGAAATCCACGACGACGAAACGGCACTCACCGCAGCCGGCGTACTGGCCCGGGCCGTCGAGTGGTCTAACCAGCGAGGCGTCACCGTCGAACGGGTCCTGTCCGACAATGGCGGTGCCTACCGCTCCCACCTGTGGCGCGACACCTGCGCCGAACTCGGGATCAAGCACAAACGCACCAGGCCCTACCGGCCGCAGACCAACGGCAAGATCGAGAGATTCCACCGCACCCTGGCCGACGGCTGGGCCTACGCCCGCTGCTACGCCTCCGAAGCCGAACGTCGCGGCGAACTGGACGGCTGGACTACGACAACCACCACCGGCCCCACACGGCCTGCGGCAACCAACCGCCGTTCTCACGATTGACCAACGTCCCCGGTCAGTACAGCTAGCACCACATCGTGAGGTA
>NZ_DGYR01000005.1:0-37515 GCF_002398425.1 Kocuria sp. UBA5001 | reverse complement strand
ATCGATGATCTCTCCCGTCACGGGATCGATCATCTCCTCTGTCCTGTCTGTCGTGAAGTCGGTCACGGCCGTCTCCTTTCGGATCAGGCCGGACCCTCACACACCGTTTTTCTTACAGCCCCGACCTGCGCACCTACGAGAACATGGAAAAGCTTTGGGATCAGGTTGAAGCCATTGCCCGCCCGCCGGACGTCGCGGTTCTCAACGCCGGGGAGCAGCTCGTGCGGGCCGTCCGCGAAGCGGGCGAGCCGGATCTTGGGTCTCTGGAGGTCCGCGAGGATCGCGACCGTCGCCCCGGCTCCGCCGAGGCGCGCCGCAGGTTCTCGTAGGAGGTGTCGTGCACGGAGCGGTCGCCGTGGCTCATGTTGAGCCGGGCCACGTTCATGCCGGTCCGGATCGCCTCGGAGAGGTTCTCGTACGAGGAGATGGCCGGGCCTATCGTGGCCACGATCTTTGCTCGTCGCATGGGGGCTTCATGTCGTCAGTACTGAGGGATAAGGGATCAGAGAAGGGGGAGGGGTCGCACTGTTGCTCCGGGGTGGACGTGCACGGTTACTCTCAGCGGCCGAAGAGGACTTTGGCCTCGTCCCAGCGGTGCTGGAGGACGGTCTTGAGCCCCTCGAGCGCCTCGGCGAAGTCGATGCGGACCATGTCCGTGCCGCGGATGGCGACCATCCGGCCCCACTGCTTCTCGTGCATGAGGTCGACCACGGCCATCCCGAAGCGGGTGGCCAGCACCCGGTCGAAGCCCGTGGGGCGCCTCCGCGCTGAATGTGCCCGAGCGTGGTGTTGCGGGTCTCGATGCCGGTGAGGTGCTCGATCTCCTGCGTGACGTACTCCCCGATCCCGCCCAGCCGGGGAGGGCCGTCGGCCTCGGTGCCCTTCCCCGCCAGCACGTCCTCGTGATCCTCGGGGACGAAGCCCTCGGCGACGACCACCAGCGGGGACCGGCCCCGGTCGTAGGCCTCCCGCACCCACGCGCAGACCTGGTCCATGGAGACCTACTGCTCCGGGATCAGCACCGCGTGGGCCCCGGCGGACATCCCCGAGAGCAGGGCGATCCACCCGACGTCGCGGCCCATGACCTCGGCGACCATGCACCTGTGGTGGGACTCCCCGGTGGTGCGCAGCCGGTCCATGGCGTGGGTGGCGATGGACACGGCGGTGTCGAAACCTAAGGTGGAGTCGATGACCTGCAGGTCGTTGTCGATGGTCTTGGGCACCCCCACCACGGGCAGGCCGGCCTCGGCCAGCCGTGCGGCCCCGGCGAGAGTGCCCTCCCCGCCGGTGGCCACGATCGCGTCGATGTGGTGGCGTTCGAGCATCACCCCGATGCTCCCGGGTCCGCCGCCGGGACCGGAGTAGGGGTGGGTGCGGGAGGTGCCCAGGATGGTCCCGTCCTCCCGGGCCAGGCCGCGGACCCGAGTGCGGGGCAGGTCCATCGTGTCGCCGTCCACGACCCCGCGCCAGCCGTCGCGGAAGCCCACGAACTCGTACTCGTAGGTCTTGATCCCGTGCAGCACCGCGGCGCGGATCACGGCGTTGAGTCCGGGTCAGTCCCCGCCGCTGGTCAGTACTCCGATCTTCATCCGTAGGGTCTCCTGGGGGATAGGGGCAAGGGTGGCGGGCATGAGCCGCTGAGGCGGGGTGGACCTGGCCACCTCGTGAGCTCGGTGATCTGCGGTCGGTGATCCGGCTACGGCAAGGGCGGTGCCGTGCAGTAGGCATTGGCGGGCAGCGCCGATGATCCCGGCGGCGTTGGACAGCTGGGCGGGCACGATGGGGGTATCCAGGTGCAGGTGGGGGAGGAAGTCCTCGTGCCGGGCCGAGATCGCGCCCCCGACGACGATCAGGTCGGGGGAGAGCAGGAACTCCAGGTGGCCCAGTTCCAGGTTCGGGACCAGCCATCCGTCGACGAACAGGGCCGAGCCAATCCCGGTGCCCAGGAGCAGGACCAGCACGGTGCCGCGGGCGGGGCGGCCCTCGGGTCCGCGGCCGGCGCCGTAGCGGACCTCGGCCAGCCCGGCCGCGTCGGCGTCGTTGAGCACGTGCACGGGCCGGCCCAGCCGGTCGGTGAGGAAGCACTCGACCTCCAGGCCGATCCAGGTGCTGTCGATGTTCGCGGCCGAACGCGCCACGCCCTCGCGGGCGATGGTGGGCAGGGCCACCCCACGTTGGCCTCCTGATGTGGGGCCTGGGGCCGGGAGGACAGCTGGTGGAGCAGAACTCCGAGTACCTCGGCGACCGCCTGCGGGGTGATGGGCACGGGAGTGGGCAGTTGGAGAATCGGGGTGGTAGGTGTGCCGTCGGCGGTGTCCTCGACCGCGTACTTGATCATGGTGCCGCCCATGTCGACGCCGATGTGGTGGCGGTACAGGGTGGACCACCCTGTGGTGGCCGTGCTGGGGCTGTCACTGTGTGTTGGTGAGGTGGACGTTCGTATTCGATTTTTTGAAGGAGTCAGCGCGGGTGGGACGCTCGGCATCGGTGGAGCCGCCCGTCGAACAGAGCGGGCGGCTCCACCGGCGCTGGTTGCCGATGGCAGGTCCTGTGCCTGACTTAGTCGGGCAGACGCCGGCCGGTGGCGGCGTCGAAGAGGTGGACGTGCTCCAGGGCCGGAACGACCCAAATTGTGGTGTTGGGTGCCGGTGGGGTGCGGCCCTCGACGCGGACGATGAACTCGTGGGCGCCCGGGTCGTCCTCGGCCCCGGTGGTGTTGTCCACCGGCACCACCATGTTGGCGGCGGTGACGGGTGCGAGGTGGCCGTAGACGAAAGCGTCGGCGCCGAGTTCCTCAACGACGTCGGCCACGATCGGCAGCCCTTCGCCTTCGGGGGCGGGGTGGAGGTCCTCGGGGCGGATGCCGATGGTGACCTTGGCCTCGGTCAGCGCATTCCGCTGGGCATCGGTCAGCGGAATCCTCACCGTGCCCAGCTGTACGGTGCCGCCGGTGAGTGGGGCACGGAAGAGGTTCATGGTCGGCGAGCCGATGAACCCGGCGACGAACTCCGTGGCCGGGGCATCGTAGAGCGCCCGGGGGGTGTCGACCTGCATGAGGTGCCCGTCCTTGAGCACCGCCACCCGGTCGCCCATGGTCATCGCCTCGACCTGGTCATGGGTGACGTAGACGGTGGTGACCCCGAGTCGGCGGGTGAGGGAGGCGATCTGGGTGCGGGTCTGGACCCGCAACTTGGCGTCCAGGTTCGACAGCGGCTCGTCCATCAGGAACACCTGGGGGGAGCGCACGATGGCCCTTCCCATGGCCACGCGCTGGCGCTGGCCGCCGGAGAGGGCCTTGGGTTTGCGGTCGAGGTAGTCGGTGAGGTCCAGGATCTTGGCGGCCTCCTCGACCCGGGCCCGGCGTTCGGCGTTGGGGACCTTGGCGATCTTCAGGGCGAAGCCCATGTTCTCGGCCACGGTCATGTGCGGGTAGAGGGCGTAGTTCTGGAAGACCATCGCGATGTCGCGGTCGCGGGAGGGGACGTCGGTGACGTCGCGGTCGCCGATGAGGATCCGCCCGTCGGTGACCTCCTCCAGCCCGGCGAGCATGCGCAGGGTCGTGGACTTCCCGCATCCCGAAGGTCCGACGAGCACGAGAAACTCCCCGTCGGCGATGGACAGGCCCAGACCGGTCACCGAGGGCCGTTCGGCGCCGGGGTACTGACAGGTGACACGGTCATAACGAACAGAGGACATAGTGGATTTCCTTCCGAGTCTCCCCAGGTGGCCCTGCGGGATAGTGGGATGTGGAGCGGCACCGGATGGCGCCGAGAGGTGTGGTGTGACGAAGAGCCGGACGGCGCGGCGGAGCCGGGGACAACTCGCAGCCCTGTCGGTCGTTTGTCCGCCGCGAAAAGAACGTTGATGGACTCGTTGGTTTTGATGCGGATCGACGCGGGCGGTGGTTGGCCCAGATATCTTCGAACACCGGAACTAGCAGGTCCGGCCCACCGCTCACCTGTGCACCGTTGGTGACGGCATCTCAATGGTTCATCGGCTCAAGGCGGGCCTCCGGGACGCGGAAGAGCGGTGTCCGTACTTGCTCCATCCCGATTGCTAACCAAGCTCGGAGCGTCCGTCCGGTTACTGGGCAGCGACCCAAACGCGTCGGCACGCACGGGCACTTCCTGGTCGCTGGCTGTGGAGTGGGCGTGGGTGGTCTCGGCGAACTCGACGGTCAAGCCGTCGGGACCGCCGAGCGACGTTCCCCGGTGCACCCTGGAGGGCACCTGACTTTTCGAGAGTTGGCCGAGGGCAGACACGTTCTCCCTGACTAGGTGCAACCGAAACGGCCCGGTCGGGTCGGAAACGGTCGTTGGCTTCAGGGTCGCAACGGTCACGTCGGCTCCGGACAGATTGTTCTTGTGTGGTTCACGCCATATTAGAAGCAACATGGACGAACATCAAGTATGTTAAAATAAACACAAAATTGTTTGAATGGTGGGGTTTGCCACCACGACGCGCCTCTCCGCGCCGTCCCCGATCCAGGAGGACTCATGTCCGAGATGCTTCCCGACCGCCGACGGCGGAAGATCCTCGACCGGGTGCGTGCGGCCGGTGCCGTGCGGGTGGCCGACCTAGCCGCCGAACTGAGCGTGTCCGACATGACGGTGCGCCGCGACCTGGACCGGCTGGCCCGTGACGGCGAACTGCAGAAGGTCCACGGCGGGGCCAAGCTGCCCGCGGGGTCCTCCGCCGTCGAGCCCGGCTTTATGCACAAGTCCGAGCTGCAGCTGCCAGAGAAGGCGGCGATCGCGGCGGCCGCGGAGTCGATGGTGGAGCCGGGGATGTCAGTCTCGCTGAACTCGGGGACCACGACCTACGCCCTGGCCCGTGCCCTGCGCCGGATTCCCGAGATCACGGTGGTGACCAACTCTCCGCGTATCGCCGATGCGCTCCAGGACGCGCCGGCCACGGGGCAGACCGTGGTGCTGCTGGGCGGCGTACGGACCCCCTCCGACGCGCTGGTGGGTCCGCTGGCCACGACCGCACTGCTCACGATGCATGTGGACGTGTGCTTCATGGGCGTCCACGGGATCAGCGAGCGGGAGGGGCTGACCACCCCCAACATGATGGAGGCCGAGATCAACCGCCTCTTCCTGCAGCGCTGCGACCGCAGCGTGGTGCTGGCCGACTCCACCAAGTGGGGCCTGGTCGGCCTCTACCGCATCGCCGACCTGGACGGGGTCGACACCGTCGTGATGGACGACGGTGTCGACCCCGCGGCCCGCGAAATCCTGAGCCAATACGTTCCCGATCTGCGACTGGAGCCCGTCCGATGACCTCTCCCTCCCCCGCCGAGCGCGCCACCGCACCGCTGATCGCGCACCGCACCCACCACCTCGCCGACGGCCGGGAGGCCGTATTCTTCTCCGACCGCGGCACCCCGCCGGTGGAGCAGGTCACCGACCACCGGCCCCTGGACGCCCGCTCCGGGCACGGCGAGGTGCGCTTCGACCGACTGACGGGGGAGTGGGTGGCCGTGGCCGCCCATCGCCAGACCCGCACCTATCTGCCCCCGGCCGATCAGTGCCCGCTGTGCCCGAGCACGGGCGGGCGGGAGTCCGAGATCCCCACCGAGGACTTCGACGTCGTCGTCTTCGAGAACCGCTTTCCCTCCCTGGGTCCGCAGCTGGGGGTGCTGCCGGACCCGCAGGACGCGGAGGAGCGGTCCCTGTGGGGTGTCCCGTCCCCGGCCGTGGGGCGGTGCGAGGTGGTGGTTTTCACCCCCGAGCACCAGGGCTCCTTCGCGTCCCTGCCCTTCGAACGGGCGCGCACCGTGGTGGAGGCCTGGGCCCAGCGCACCGAGGCGCTCTCGGCAATGGTCGGGATCCGCCACGTCTTCCCCTTCGAGAACCGTGGGGAGCAGATCGGGGTGACCCTGCACCACCCGCACGGGCAGATCTACGCCTATCCCTATCCGGCTCCGCATGCCGCCCGGTTGGCCGCCCGCTCCCGCG
Organism: Kocuria sp. UBA5001; assembly: GCF_002398425.1. Classification (NCBI taxonomy): domain Bacteria; kingdom Bacillati; phylum Actinomycetota; class Actinomycetes; order Micrococcales; family Micrococcaceae; genus Kocuria; species Kocuria sp. UBA5001. The sequence goes on along the minus strand of NZ_DGYR01000005.1, from coordinate 31,555 downwards.
CGCACCTGGCCGCCACGGGCCGGGCCCTGATGGGCGAGATCCTCGCCGACGAGGCCGCGGCGGGGGACCGCATGGTGATCGAGGGCGAGCACTTCTCCGCCTACGTCCCCTACGCCGCGCGCTGGCCCCTGGAGATCCATCTGGTCCCGCACCGCCAGGTCCCGGACCTGGCTGCCCTCACCGGGGCCGAGCGCGATGAGCTGGCGGTGCTCTACCAGGACCTGGTGCAACGGGTGGACCGGCTCTACACCACCCCGACCCCCTACATCGCCGCCTGGCACCAGACCCCCGTGAATGCGGCCGACCGCGAGGCCGGGTGGTTGCACCTGCAGCTGACCAGCCCGCGCCGGGCCGAGGACAAGCTGAAGTTCCTCGCCGGCTCGGAGGCAGCGATGGGCGCGTTCATCAACGACGTCACCGCAGAACAGACCGCCGCACGCCTGAGGGAGGCCGCACGATGACCGATGAGCAGATCGATCACCACGAACACATCCGGGCCGAGGAGCACGCCCGCCGCTTCACCGAGGTGTACGGCCTCGCCCCGGACGGGGTGTGGCGGGCCCCCGGGAGGGTGAACCTCATCGGGGAGCACACCGACTACAACGACGGGTTCGTGCTCCCCTTCGCCATCGACCGCACGGCGATGGTCGCCGTGCGGCTGCGCCGGGCCGCGGAGCCTGATCACGAGACGGTGGAGTTGGCCTCCACCTACGCCCCCGAGGGGGAGCGGCTCTCCCGCGCACGGTTCACGGTCCCCGGGCTCACGCCAGGCGCCGTCGGTGACTGGGGCGCCTACCCCGCCGGGGTGGTGCACGCCCTGGGCACCCTGGACGGGGTGGAAGTCCCCGGCTTCGAGCTGCTGCTGGACTCCACCGTGCCGGTCGGGGCGGGGCTGTCCTCCTCCCACGCGGTGGAGGTCGCCACGATCGTGGCGCTCAACGACCTGCTGGGCCTGGGCCTCGACGCCCCGGCCATGGCGCGGCTGACCCAGCGGGCCGAGAACGAGTTCGTCGGCGCGCCCACCGGGATCATGGACCAGTCGGCCTCGCTGATGGGCCGGGCCGGCTCCGCCCTGTTCCTGGACTGCCGCTCCCTGGAGTCCGAGCTCGTGCCCCTGCCGGTGGCCGAGCACGGGCTGCGAGTCCTGGTGATCGACACGAAGGTCGCCCACTCCCACGCCGATGGCGGCTACGCCGCCCGCCGTACCGCCTGTGAGCGCGCCGCCGCCGCCCTCGGGGTGGCCTCCCTGCGCGACATCCCCGCCGACGCCGACCTGGCCGCCCTGGACCAGGAAGTGGCCCGTCGGGTGCGGCACGTGCTCTCCGAGAACCGCCGGGTCCTGCAGGCGGTACAGCTCCTGCGCGACGGCGACGTGGCCGGGGTCGGGGGCCTGCTCACGGCCTCCCACGCCTCCCTGCGCGAGGACTACGAGGTCTCCTGCCCCGAGCTGAACCTCGCCGTCGACGCGGCCCTGGCCGCCGGAGCACTCGGGGCCCGGATGACCGGGGGAGGCTTCGGCGGCTCCGCCATCGCCCTCGTCCCCGCGGACCGGGAGGAGCAGGTCCGCAACGCCGTCCTGCGCGGCTTCGGCAGCCTGAAGACCCCCGACATCTTCACGGTCCTCCCGGCGGACGGCGCGCAGCGGCTGTGATCTGGTTGGTGACCGGCGGCGCCGGTACATCGGGTCCCACGTCCTCAGGGCGTTCGACGACGCCGGCATCGCCGTCGTGGCCCTCGACTCGCTCGTCAGCGGCCACCGCGCGTTCGTGCCCGGCCCGATCCCGTTCGTCCACGCCGACGTCCTGGACACCGGCACCGTGACGCAAGCGCTTTGCGACCACGACGTCAGCGGTGTCGTGCACCTGGCCGGGTACAAGTATGCCGGGGAGTCCGTCAGGAACCCGTTGCTGATCTACGAGCAGAACGTCACGGGGACCGCTCACCTGCTCACCGCCATGGAGAGGGTCGGGGTGCGGAACATGGTCTTCTCCTCGTCGGCCGCCGTGTACGGCAGGCCCCGGGCCGGCCTCGTCACGGAGGGCACTCCCACTCTCCCGGAGTCGCCCTGCGGGGAGAGCAAGCTCATCGGGGAGTGGCTGATCCGTGACCAGAGACGGGCCCGGGGGTTGCGTCACACCTCGCTGCGGTACTTCAACGTAGTCAGTTCCGGGACGCTGGAGCTCCACGACACCAGTCCCCACAACCTCTTCCCCCTCGTCCTGACCGCACTGGCCGAGGGCCGCCGACCGAAGATCTTCGCCACGGACTACGACACCCCAGACGGCACCTGCGTCCGCAACTACGTCCACGTCGGCGATCTCGCCGCAGCACACGTGGCCGCGGGCCGGGCTCTCGAGTCGGCCGCACCCTGGAGCCGGTCTACAACCTCGGCTCCGGGACGGGTGTCTCCGTGCGGGAGATCATGGAGACCACCGCCCGCATCACCGGCATCGACTTCACGCCCGAGTTGTGCGACCGCCGCCCCGGCGACCCGGCCCGGATCGTCGCCGACGGAACACTGGCCGCCCGCGACCTCGACTGGAGGATGCGCCACACGCCCGAGAACATGGTCGCCGGCGCCCGCGCCGCGCACCGGTAGATCGCCCACATTGCCTATGACAGTCCGAACTCTGCGAAGCCACCGTCCTGCACCTCCCACAGGACCGATCTGCACTTCTGCCCGTTGGCGCGTTGCCAGACCTCATCAGGTCAACGGCTGCATTGATGATCCTCTCCGCGTTTACTCTGCGCGTCATCGTAATGGTTGGAGGCCTGAAGAAACCTGGCCATGCGGTTGAATCCCTGGGCAGTCTTGCAGGCATCGGCGGTGTCTGCGGTGGAAGATCGTCCCTCATTTTTTGCGGTCAATGGCGGGAATGCTCAGACATTAATTTTTTCAGGAACCAGTCTGAACGTTGACGTTTCAGCTTTTTTCTCATCAAGTCGAACGACGTCGCTAGACATTTAGCTCCTTTGGTTTCTAATCAATGTTATTAGCGGTGCCCAACAGGCTCTAGGAGAGACTTATGACATCTTTCATGCTGGTTGCTGGCGGCTATACGGCGCTTGTCGACACCTTTTCAGCTACGCTATGTTCGCTCGAGTACGAAGGCAGACCTCTCGTAGTCGCCCATACTCCGGGCGTCGCCAATCTAGATTACAGAGGCGTCGTGTGTGCCCCCTGGCCGAACAGATTGGCTGACGGCCAGTACCGCTTCGGCGGACGGCATTACCAGGTTCCTGTCAATGAGCCCGAAAAAGGGACAGCGTTGCACGGACTCGGGGTCTTCCGGGACTGGGAGGTCTTGTCCAACAGTAAGAGTGAAGTTGTACTCGCTTTGCGACTGGGCTCGGACGCAGGGTATCCCTTCTCCGTACGGGTGGAAGCCCGATACACGTTAAGTCGGGACGGCTTGCGCGCCGGGATTCGCGGCGTCAATGAAGGGCAGACGGCAGCACCATATGGTTCTTGTCCACACCCATACCTGGTGGCTGGGTCTGGGTGTGTCAATGATTGGACGCTCGAACTGGAAGCGGATCATTACTTGAGCGTCTCTCCTCAGCGTATGCTCCCAACGGCGCTTACCCCCACCGCCGAAGGGCCTTTCGACTTCCGCTCCGGGCGCGGCATCGAACAGATGCCCATCGACAATGCCTTTACTGGCGTGGCCGCCTCGTCGCGCGGAAGATGTATCGCCCGTCTCACGGCGTGCGACGGTCACGGAGCACTGCTCAGCTGGGACCCTCGCGCCAAGTGGGTGCAGATCTACACCGGGGATCACCTCCGGGACAACCCACGTGGCGGTTTGGCTGTCGAACCGATGGACTGCCCGCCAGACGCTTTCAACTCCGGCGAAGACTTGGTCGTCCTCGACCCCGGGGTTGAGCACTCACTGTCCTGGGCGCTGGAGGCTTTCTAGTGTCCTGGTCCGACCGAAGACAGAATAGGTGCCGAGTGGGATCCTCGCCGCGCTTGAAGGCTGCGGCGCGTGGATCCTGACCCAGCAACCGCAACGTGATCCATGCCGCGTGTGCACACGGTGTGCTTCCGTCCTACTCGGCCGATTCGCCGGGCATCCCACCTGCCCTGTGCTGACAGAGACGAGACCACGCATTCCGGTCTCCTCCTGCTCGAGTCGGAGTAAGTTGCCTATCGCACACGCAGTCCGACGGCGAAGGAGTGCGTCGCGGGCCACAGCTGGTGCTGTGGGAGCACGTCCGGTCCGCAGGCCCGCGAGCCGATGCCGTGCTGGGCGGCGTCGAGGTAGAGGTGGACGCGTTCGCTCAGGGGCAGCTCGTGCGGGTGGGCGGCGGCTGCCAGTTCCTGGGCGGTGTGCCGGGAGGCTGTGAACCCAGGGCGTCCGACCTGCCCGCCGCCGAGTTGGTTAAAGGACTGCAGCTCAAGGTTGGGCCCCTCGCCGCCGGACAGGTGCAACCAGCGTACGTTGGGGCGGTGTCCCGTCTCCTGCGGCCGGGCGTAGCGCACTGCGAGCTTGTCGATGGTGCGCTCGTGCACGGCGACGAGTGCCGCCACGGCCACGTCGGCGTAGGACTCCTCGGGCCCAGGGCCGAACCACCGGGCGTGGTCGAGGGTCCCGGGCAGGCCCAGTCGCACGCCGACCCGGGGCCAGGTCCCTTCCCAGGGTCCACGCGGGGCGATGTCGACACGCATGACGAGCACGTCGCCGTCCGCCAGGTACGTCAGGTTCGTCTCGATGCCCATGGATGTTGCGGCGGCGCCGCTGCGGATGCGCACGATGAGTCGGTCGTCGAGGACCTGGACCTCGTGGGTTCGGTGGACCAGCCGATCCAAACCGCGCCGCGTCCAGCGCTCGGCGGAGGACGGTCCGGGCACGCCGAGGCCGCCGGTCTCCTCGGGCGAGGCCTCCTCGAGGCTGCCCTGACCCGAGCCGCGGTCGTTGTCGGTCGGCGCCCGCCACAGCTCGGGCGTCGGCCCGTCGACCGCCATCCCGCCGATCCGGGTGAGCCGCCCGGTGCGCGCGTCGAAGCGGGCTGGGCCGAGAGTGATCTCCCCGCCGGCCTGCCGGGGTGCGGTGCTGCCCGTGGCGGGCGGTGCCGCCGGGCGGGGCGAACGCCACGTGAACCGGGAAGCGGTGAGGTCGACCTGACAAGCACTGATCACGTGTCCGGCCGGCCCCCACGCCGCGGGGCGGGCCAGCGCTGCGACGAGCCGCAGCCAGACCTCGCTTCCCTGGCCGCCCACCCGGGAAAGTGCCGTCCTGACCGGGCCGGGCAGGACGATGTGTGCGGTGGAGCCCGCTGATACCGGCGGGACGTCGAGGTTGTCTGAGGCCATTGTCTCGCCGTCGACCTCGACCGCCCACCGGAAGGTGAGGTCGGTGGTGTCTGCAGTGTGCCGGTCGTTCGTCACGAGGACGGCGTCCGCGTCGCCCGTCAGCGTGAGACGGACAGGGGCGACGACGGCGGCGTACTCGGCCAGACCGGGGGAGGGCGTGCCGTCGGAGAGGATCATCCCGTCGGTGATGAAGTTGCCGTCGTGGATGACCTCCCCGAAGTCGCCGCCGTAGGCGTAGAACGGGGTGCCGTTCCCGGTGGTGGTCAGCAGGCCATGGTCGCGCCACTCCCACACGAATCCGCCGTGGACGCGGGGGTAGGCGCGGATGCGCTCGTCGTACTCAGCGATCGCGCCCGGCCCGTTGCCCATGGCGTGGATGTACTCGCACATGACGAAGGGACGACGTCGCAGCCGCGCTCCCTGCGCGGGACTGCACGCCATGAGCCGCCCGTGCTCCCCACCGATGGCGTCGATCTCCTCCAGGGCGGGGTACATGCGCGAGTAGACGTCGGTGTACTCCCCGGTGTGGTCGCCCTCGTAGTGCACGGGGCGGCCGGGGTCGCGGCGGTGCACCCAGGCAGACATGGCGGCGAGGTTCTGCCCGGTGCCGGCCTCGTTCCCCAGCGACCACATGACGATGCTGGGGTGATTCTTGTCCGGCTCGACGGTGCGGGCGATCCGGTCGAGGTAGGCGTGGCGCCAGCGAGGGTCGTCGCTGGGGTTCTCCCGCCAGCCGACCTTCTCGAAGCCGTGGGTCTCGAGGTCACACTCGTCCATCACCCAGAAGCCGAGCTCGTCGGCGAGATCGAGCACGCCCGGGTGCGGCGGGTAGTGGCTCGTGCGGATCGCGTTGACGTTGTACCGCTTCATCAACTCCAGGTCGGCCCGGGCGTGCTCCGGGTCGAAGACCCGACCCCTCGTGGCCTCAATCTCGTGGCGGTTGACACCGCGAAAGATCACCTGGCGGCCGTTGACCAGGAACTGGTCGCCGACGATGCGCACAGTCCGGAAGCCGGTGCGTACGGTGACCGTCTCCCCACGGGCGGCGAGGACGACTTCGTAGCGGCGGGGTACCTCGGCGCTCCAGGGCTCCACGTCACCGACGGGGATCGGGGCGACGTCGGCCGGGCTGTCCCACCGGTGCTCAATCCCGAGGTCGGGGACGGTGACAGCGACAGGGAACGCCTCGGGTGCGGCGGCGAGCTCAAGGTCCAACGCGCCGTGGCCCGTCACATGATCCCAGTCGGCACGCACCCAGACATCGTCGATCCCCCCGGCGGGGCGGGCGAGGAGCATGACGTCGCGGAAGATCCCGGGCAACCACCACTGGTCCTGGTCCTCCAGGTAGGAGGCGTCGGACCACTGGTGGACCCGGACGGCGAGCTGGTTCTCGCCCGGTTGTAGATGAGCGGTGATGTCGAACTCGTGGACGAGACGGCTGCCCTTGCCCACGCCGACCTCTGTGCCGTTGACCCACAGTCGGTACGCCGACTCCACCCCGTCCAGGCGCAGCAGGATCCGTTCAGCGCCCGACCAGGCGCCGTCGTCCGGGAGCGTAAAGGTGCGCCGGTAGTCTCCGGTCGGGTTCTCGTCGGGCACGAACGGTGGGTCGATGGGGAAGGGGTAGTTGACGTTGGTGTAGATCGGGCGGCCATACCCGCCGTCGCCCTGGAGGACCCAGTGGCCGGGTACCGCGATAGTGTCCCAGGTGGCGTCGTCGCCCTCCCAAGGCTCAGTTCCCGGGTCGGCGACGGGCGAGAGCCGGAAGCGCCATGTTCCGGTGAGGTCGAGCACGGGGGCGTCCGAGTCGAGCCGGGAGCGCGGAGAGAGCGCGCCGTGGCCCGGGGAGTGGTCGGTGAGGTAGGTCGGGGCAGGCATGGGTCTCTGTTCCTTTTCAGGGCGGTGGGCGCGCGTGCGTTCTGGGATGGGCGGCGACGGGGGACGGATTCACTACTCCTTGACGGCGCCGGCCGTCATGCCGCCGCGCCAGAAGCGCTGGAGGACGATCATCGCGACGAGCAGCGGGATGATCGAGAGCAGCACCCCGCCGGTGGTGAGCTCGTAGAACTCCGGGAGTCGCTGAGTCTGGCTGTTCCAGTTGCTCAGGCCGAGGGTGATCGGGTAAAGCTCGTCGTCGGAGAGCATCACCAGGGGCAGGAAGTAGTTGTTCCAGATGCCGACGAGCTGGAAGAGAAACACCGTGACCATGGCCGGGACCATGGTCCGCAGGCCGATGGTGTGGAAGATGCGCATCTCTCCTGCCCCGTCGAGCCGGGCCGCCTCCATGAGCGAGTCCGGAACGGTGGATTGGGCGAAGATCCGGCACAGGAAGATGCCGAACGGCGAGACGAGGGAGGGCAGCAGGACGCTCCAGTACGTGTTGGCGAGGCCGAGCTCGCTGAAGAGCAGGAACAGCGGCAAGGCCGTCGCGGTGCCGGGCACGAGGACCCCGCCGAGGATGAGTCCGAAGATCGCCTCGCGTCCGCGGAAGCGGTACTTCGCCAGGGCGTAGCCGCCGGCGGCTGCGAAGTAGGTGGCGATGAGTCCGCCGACTCCTGCATAGAGCAGGCTATTGGTGAACCACCGCACGAAGATCCCACCGTCGTAGGTGAGAACCTGGGTGAGGTTTCCCCACAGGTTGAAGGTCGGCGCGAGCAGGAATCCGTGCGTGGCGAAGAGATCCTCGGTGCTCTTCGTCGCCGCGACCACGACCCAGTAGACGGGCACGAGGAAATAGAGGGCGACGACCGTGAGAAGGCCGGTGACGACGATGGTCGAGGCGGCGCCGCGGCCTGCCCCGCGGCGCCTGGCGCGAGGGGCGCCGGAGACGTTGGCCCGGTCGAGGCCGGTGACCGGTGTGTCAGTGGTAGTGGCCGAGAGGTCAGTCATCATTGCTCCTACGGTTGCTGAAATACAGGAAGGCATAGGACAGCACGAACGCTGCGACCGCGATCGTCACGGCCTGGGCGGCGGCGACGTTGTAGTCGTTGTAGTTGAAGGCCGAGTTGTAGGCGGCGAGGTTGGGGGTGTACTCGCTGCCGACCGCCGGAGAAACGGTCTGTAGGATCTGCGGTTCGGCGAAGAGCTGGAGGGTGCCGATGATGGAGAAGATGGTGGTCAGCATCAGCGCCGGTCGAATGAGGGGAACCTGGATCGCCAGGGCGATGCGCCACGGGCCCGCGCCGTCGACGCGCGCGGCCTCATAGATCTCATCGGGGATGGCCTTGAGCTGGGCGATGATGATGAGCATGTTATAACCCGTGTAGGCCCAGGTGACGATGTTCGCGATGGACCACAGGACGACGTTCGGCCCGAGGAAGTCGAGTTCGATGCCGACGAGGGCGGCGACGTCAATGAACGGGCTGAGACCCGGAACGTAGAGGAAGGACCAGAGTACTGACGCGATCACCCCGGGCACGCCGTAGGGCATGAAGTACGCCGCCCGGAAGAACTGGGGCCACCGCGCCGAGGTGGACTCCAGCAGCAAGGCCAGCACGGTCGCCGCGAGGATCATCATCGTCACCTGTACGACACCGAAGAGGAGCATCCGACCGATCGATGCGAGGAATTCGGTGCCCGCGAAAGCCTGGACGTAGTTGGACAGACCGGCGAAGACAGTGCTCGTGCCCTGCTCGCCGAAGAGCCCTGCGCGATCCACCCTCGTGAAGCTCTGGACCACCGCGTAGGCGATGGGTGCGACGAACGTCAGGAGGAAGAGGAGCAGGAAGGGGCCGATGAGGATCCACGGTGCCCGACGTTGTGTGTTCATGCCGTCCTCACATTCAGACCTTTGTTCTTGAGCATCCGCACGGCCGCGTCCTGCGCGGCGCGGCAGGAGTCGACCAGCGGCACGTCGTCGGTGAGCTTTGACCGGAACCCGTCGGACAGGACGTTGAAGACCTGCTGGGCCGTGGGGGCCCAGCTCCAGTTCGGGTTCTGCTGCTGGGCCGCCGGCACGAAGACCTCGGTGTTGTAGTTCTGTCCACCGAAGAACTCCGACTGCTGAAGCCTCGGGGTGCCGATGTAGTCAGAGACGGGCGACCAGCCGATGCCGCAGTGGAGGATCTGGGCGTCGATCGCCTCCGGGTCAGTGGTCATCCACATGGCGAAGTCGGTCGCCTCCTGCGGATGCCGGGAGCTCGACATCGTCGCAACCGTCGAGCCGCCCAGCTGCGCGGAGCCGAAACCGCCGGTCCAGCGGGGCATCGGGGCTACTCGCCACAATCCCTCCGTGCCGCCGACGCCCTTGATGAGCTCGTCGGCCCAGGACGCGGAGGTGATGGCCCCGAGCTGTCCGGTCCCGGCTGCGGCGAACCAGCCGGGGGAGAACGGGCTGATCGAGACGTTGACGAGGTTCTCGTCAATGGCCCGGTCGAAGAAAGCGGCGACTTCAAGCGTCGCGTCGTCTGTCATGTCGATGACCCACGAGTCGCCATCGATTTGGAACCAGTTGGCACCGGCCTGCATGGCGTAGGCACAGAAGTAGCCACCGTCCGCGATGGGGAAGCACTCTAGGTATCGGTCGGCGGCGCGGTACTCGCGGGCCACGGCCGCCCAGTCTTCCCACGTCGCGGGCGGCTCGGCGCCGATTGCCTCCATGACGTCGGTCCGGTAGAAAAACGCGGTGGGCCCGGAGTCCTGCGGCAGCCCGTACACGCCGCCGTTGAACGTCACTTGGTTGAGAACTGAAGCCTCGAATCGATCGGTCACGGCGTCGGCGCCGTACTGGGTCATATCGACTAGGCCGTCCACCATCATGAAGGCCGATGCCTGCCGGAGCTCGACATGTGCGAGGTCGGGACCGCCGCCGGAGGCAAGCGCGGAAAACAGCTTTTGGTAGCCGCCCTGGTTGCCGCTCTTGATCCACACGGTCTCCACCTGGACGTGAGGATTCTTGGCGTTCCAGATATCGGTGACCTTGTCGAGACCCTTCAGCCAAGACCAGTAGGTCAGGCGTACAGGCTCGCCGGCCGCAGCGTCGAGTGAGGTGCGGCCGCAGGCGCCGAGCGCCAGGCTGGCGCCCACACCGAGACCTCCCCTAAGAACGGTGCGTCTTGAGAGCTCCATGCGAGTCTCCTTGCCCTGTAAAGTGAATCGATCCAGACCGAACATTTTCGAACATGGTGTTGCGGATCAAACTAACATGAACCATCAACGATCCACCAGACTCTGACAGTCTTCGCTTGTTGGCGGCCCATCTTCGAACTGCCTGAGCGCTTGGGGGGGTGGGATTCTGAGATATGGCAAACCATCCTGCGGCCCCGCTGCCAATGGGGGATGGCGGCGGCGAAAAGCTGACCTGGTTGGTGCACCCCACCTTTGTGCGGGGGGTCTGGCCCAGCGGGCGCACATCGTGCTGCTGACCGTCCAGGGTGTCTCCAACACCGAGATCGCCGAAAGGGTGGGGCCACCGGCAACACGGTGATTGCCTGGCGGGCCTGCTACGGGCAGGCCGATATCGCCGGGCTGGCCGACCACGACCGGTCGGGCCGGCCCGGCGGATCGACCACCGCGCGAATGTCACCGCCACGCTCAGAGTGCCGCCGAAGAAGTTCAGCGTCGCCCCTGGCCCTCGCACATGCTCGCGGGGCGGTTGGGTATCGACCACAACACCGTGGCCAATGTCCGGCGAGAGTATGGGGTGGCCCCGTGGCGGGCGGGCATCTTCAAGTTCTCCACCGATCCCGAGCTGGTGGCCAAGGTCGTCGACGTGGTCGGTTTCTACCTGGCCCCACCCGAGAACGCGGTGGTGCTATCCCTGGACGAAAACCAACACATCCAGGCCCTTGAGCGCACGGCACCAGGTTCGCCGATGCAGCCCGGCCGGCGACGCGCATCCACGGCTACAACCGGCACGGGACCTCCACCCTGTTTGCGGCCCTGGAGATCGCCACCAGCCACGTCACCGCGGCGTGCAAGCCTGGGCACCAGCGCCAGGAGTTCCTGGCCTTCCTCAAGCAGGTTGTCCGAGCCTACCCCCAGGGAATCTGCACCTGGTGATGGACAACTACGCCGCGCACAAGGCCCCCGAGGTAAGAGCCTGGCTGGCGGAGAACCCTCGGTTCCAGATGCGCTTCACGCCGAACTCGGCCTCGTGGTCGAACTTGGTTGATGTGCCAACATCGCATTTGCCCAGTATTCGTCCGTCGTCGACATGAGGCGTGGTTCGGGCTCATCGAACGCCAGGCCCTGCATCGGGCCGACGTCGTTTCGGTGCCCGAGCTGAACAAGCGGATCCGGGCCTTCGTCACCGGCTGGAACGATCGCTGCCACCCGTGCGTGTGGACCAGAACCAGCACCGAGATCCTGAAAAAGCCAGCCGCCCAACCATTTAGAAGACGGACCATTAACAAAGTGTACTGACCGGACACGTTGATCGACGTCGCGGCTTGTCTTTGAGCGTGCTCGAACCCCTAGCGTGCAGGTCATGACGAATGACCGGGCCCTGGCAGATGCCCTGCGACTCGCCGTTGATCCGCCCGGTGGCGTGAACGTCGACGCGCTTAGAGAACTCACCCGAGCCGATTCCGAAGAGGACTGGGGCATTGCTGCGGCCGCCGAGCACTTAGGCGTCAGCCCTCACACCCTGCGCTACTACGAGCGCATCGGCCTGGTGGTCATCCCTAGGGACCACGCGGGGCATCGCCGGTTCGACGCCCCGGCCGTACGGCGCCTCGTTTTCCTGACCCGGATGCGCGCATCAGGCATGTCCATCGCCGACCTGCGTCGATACATCGACCTCGTCAACGCCGGCGCAGACACAATCCCAGACCGACTCGACCTCCTCCTTGAGCACCGCGACACCCTGCGTTCCCAGATCACCCAACTCCAACTCGCCGCGACCGAGTACAAGCTCGCCGCCTACCAGGAAGGCCCCCAGCCATGACGACCCTCCAGCACGACATCAACTCCGATGAGAACCTTGCTCGCCGCCAGCACGGCCAAGACGTCCTCTCGCGCATCGACGGCCACCAGGGCGAAGCCGTTATCGATTCCCTCGCTGACATCAGCCCCGCCCTGGGGCACCACGTCGCGGCTTTCGCCTTCGGTGACATTTACGACCGGCCCGGGCTCGACCCGCGCAGCCGTCAGCTCGTCACTATCGGGGCCTTGACCGCGCTGGGTGGCTGCGAGCCGCAACTGCGGGTCCACATGGGCGCCGCACTGAACGTCGGCCTCACAGAAGAGGAGATCGTCGAAGCCCTGCTCCACAGCTCGGTCTACGCCGGCTTCCCTCGCGCACTCAACGCGACGTTCGTCGCCAGGGAGGTATTCGCTTCGCGACGGGCCAACGCCTGACGACGAATCAGAACGGGCAGGAGGGCCGTCGGCTCATCTGGCGGCCCTCCTGTCGAGCACGCACAAGGACTTCCATGTCACACGCCAACGCAGCTCTCACACCCCGACACCGGCTCAAGGTGGCCCGGCTCGTCGTCGTCGACGGGCGGCCGATCAGTGAGGTCGCCGCCCGCTTCCAGGTGTCGTGGCCAACGGTGAAGCGGTGGGCCGACCGCTACCGGGCCGGGGAGTCCATGCACGACCGGTCGTCGCGCCCGAGGACGTCGCCGAACAAGACGCCGAAGCCTGTCAAGAAGCGATGCGTCAGCCTGCGAATCCGAATGCGGGAAGGGCCAGTTCAGCTCGCAGCCCGCCTCGGCGTCGCCGCGTCCAGCGTGCACCGCATCCTCACCACCGCACGCCTCAACCGGTCGGCCTACATCGACCGCGCCACTGGTGAGTCGATCAGGCGCTACGAGCACCCCCCAGCCCGGCTCCTTGCCGCACGTGGACGTGAAGAAGCTCGGGAACATCCCCGACGGCGGTGGATGGCGCTACGTCGGCCGACGCCAAGAAGAACGCAATCGTGCGGCGACCCCTGGGAAGCCGAAGACCAAGTGGCGCAACCCGAAGCTCGGTTACGTGTTCGTCCACACCGTCATCGACGACCATTCCCGTGTCGCGTACACCGAGGTCCACGATGACGAGACCGCCGTCACTGCCGTCGTCGTCGTGCACCGAGCCGTCCATTGGTTCGGCAAACACGGCGTCACCATCGAACGGGTGCTGTCGGACAACGGAGGCGCCTACCGATCGCACCTGTGGCGTGACACCTGGGAGGCCTTGTCGATCACCCCGAAGCGGACGCGGCCGTGCCGACCACAGACCAACGGCAAGGTGGAGCGCTTCCACCGCACCATGGCCGACGGGTGGCCTACGCCCGTTGCTACACCAGCGAGCGAGAACGCCGCGACGCACTGTCCGACTGGCGCCACCAGTACAACCAGCACCGTCCGCACACGGCCTGCGGGAACCAGCCGCCGTTCTCACGTTTGATCAACGTCCCCGGTCAGGACACCTGGATCTCCGCTCCGGCACTAGCCGGTGGCGCACCGCCCCGTGGGTTCCCGGGCCCACGGGGCGGTGTCGTCTCACGGCAGCAGCAGGAGCTTCCCCTGCGTGCCGCGGGATTCGAGGTCGCGGTGCGCGGCGGCGGCGTCGTCGAGCGGGTACGTGGCACCCACCCGGACCTCGAGGCCCCCGGAGGTCACGGCGTCCATGAGCTCGCCCCAGCGCCACGTGCGCTCGTCCCGGTCCCGCGTGTAGTAAGCCAGGGACGGGCGGGTCACGTAGAGCGCCCCGGAGCTGTTGAGCCGCTGCAGGTCCAGCGGGGGCACCTGGCCGGAGGAGCCCCCGAAGAGCACGGTGGTCCCGCGCACGCGGGTGGCCGCGAGGGATTCGTCGAAGGTCGTACGGCCCACCGAGTCGTAGACCACGTCCGCGCCCAGGCCGTCCGTGAGCTCGCGCACGTGCTCGGCGAAGCCTTCGTAGCCGAGCACGTGGTCCGCGCCGAGGCGCTTGGCCGTCTCGGCCTTATCCCGGGTGGAGGTCAGCGCGATCACGGTGGCGCCGATGCGCTTGAGCAGCTGGATCGTCAGTCCGCCCACCCCGCCGGAGGCCGCTGTGACCACCGCGGTCTGCCCGGGCTGCACGGGAAACGTGGACCGCACCAGGTAGTGCGCCGTGAGTCCCTGCAGGGGCAGGGCACCGGCGGTCTGAGGATCCATGCCGTCCGGCACGGGCAGCGCCTTGTCCTCGTCCACCGTGAAGAACTGCGCGTACGTGCGGGTGGCCTCGGAGGTTGCCACGCGCTGACCGGTCCGCACGGTGGTGACCTCTGAGCCCACAGCCACGACCTCGCCGGTGCCCTCTGAGCCTGCCGTGAACGGGAAGTCCACGGGGTACACACCGGAGCGCTGGTAGGTCTCGATGAAGTTCACACCGGTGGCCTCGGTCCGCACGAGGACCTCCCGGGGGCCGGGCTCGGGGATGGGCACCTCGGCCGGGCGCAGCACCTCCGGGCCACCGGGCTCGTGCGCGACGATCGCCTGCATCGTGGTCTCGCTCATGGTCAGTTCCTCCTCGCAGCGGGGTGCCGTGCTCGCAGAGGGGCACGCCGGCGTCCCCGTCAGTCTCGCGCTGCGGCACCTCCCGGCACAAGGCAGTGCACGTCGGGGCGGGCGGTCACCCGCGCAGAGACTTGGAACGCGTTATGCATAAATATTGAGTGGAGTGCATAGGAATACGGTATGGTGGAGCCCATGACCTACACCGTTGCAGTCTCAGGCGCCACCGGCTACGCGGGGGGAGAGGTGCTCCGTCTGCTGTGCGGGCACCCGGACATCGAGATCGCCACCGTGGCGGCCCACTCCTCCGCCGGGCAGAAGCTCGGGGCGCTCCAGCCGCACCTGCACGCGCTCGCGGACAGGGACGTCGTCGAGTCCACCGCGCAGAACCTCACGGGCCACGACGTCGTGTTCCTGGCCCTGCCCCACGGTCAGTCCGCGGCGCTGGCCGAGCAGCTGCCCGCAGGCACGGTCGTGATCGACGCCGGGGCGGACCACCGGCTCGAGTCCGCCGAAGCGTGGGGAGCGTTCTACGGCTCAGACCACGCCGGCACGTGGCCCTACGGGCTGCCCGAGCTGCTGGTGGACCCGAACGGCCGCAAGCAGCGAGAGAACCTGCCCGGCGCCACCCGGATCGCCGTCCCTGGCTGCTACCCCACGGGATCGCTGCTCGCGCTGGCACCCGCGCTGGCGGCGGGACTGGTGTCTCCCCAGGACATCGTGATCGTGTCCGCGTCCGGGACCTCGGGTGCGGGCAAGGCCCTGAAACCTCACCTGCTCGGTGCCGAGACGATGGGGGGGATGTCCCCGTACGGCGTCGGCGGCGGGCACCGGCACACCCCGGAGATCGAACAGGGGCTGGGATGGGCGGCAGGCGAGGGCGTGCGGATCTCGTTCACCCCCACCCTGGCTCCCATGCCCCGCGGCATCCTCACCACGGCCACCGCCGCGCTGCGCCCGGGCACGACCGAGGAAGCTGTGCGGGAAGCCTACCGCGCCGCGTACGACGGCGAGCCGTTCGTCCACCTGTTGCCCGAGGGGCAGTGGCCCACCACCAAGTCGGTGCAGGCCTCGAACCACGTGGCGCTGCAGCTGGCCGTGGACCCGCACGCCGGGCGGCTCGTGGTGAGCGCCGCGATCGACAACCTGACCAAGGGGACGGCTGGCGCCGCCGTGCAGTCCCTCAACCTGGCCCTCGGCCTCCCCGAGACCGCGGGTCTCACCGCACAGGGCGTGGCACCGTGAGCGCCCGCCCCGTCCCCGACCGCCCGTCCGAACCAGGAGCTGCCATGTCCTCGCACAACCCCGTTCCCGACGTCCCCGTGAGCACCGACTCCGGCGTGTGCGCCGCGGCCGGGTTCACCGCCGCCGGCGTGGAGGCCGGCTTCAAGAAGTCCGGGGGCCGCGACCTCGCGCTCGTGGTCAACACCGGGCCCGACGACGCCGCAGCGGCCGAGTTCACGAGCAACCGCGTGGCCGCCGCACCCGTCCACTGGTCCCGGGAGGTGATCCGGCAGGGCCGTGCCCGCGCGGTGGTGCTCAACTCGGGCGGGGCGAACGCGTGCACCGGCCCGCAGGGTTTCCAGAACACGCACGAGACCGCCGAGCTGGTGGGGGAGCAGCTGGGCATCGGTGCCGGAGAGGTGCTGGTGTGCTCCACAGGGCTGATCGGGGAGCAGCTGCCCATGGACGTGATGCGCGGAGGCGTCCCGGCCGCGGTGGCCGCGCTCGCCCCCGGGCAGCGTGCCGCGGCGGAGGCCGCCGAGGCGATCATGACCACGGACACCGTCCCCAAGCAGGCCTGCGTGAGCGGTGCGGGCTGGAGCGTGGGCGGCATGGCGAAGGGCGCGGGGATGCTCGCCCCGGGGCTGGCCACCATGCTCGTGGTGCTCACCACGGACGCCGTCCTGGGCGCGGAGGAGCTCTCGCTCGCGCTGAAGGAGGCGTGCCGGATCACGTTCAACCGCACGGACTCGGACGGCTGCATGTCCACCAACGACACCGTGGTGCTGATGTCCTCCGGCGCCTCGGCGCAGCGCCCGGACCAGGTGGAGTTCACCCGCGCGCTGACGGCCGTGTGCCACAGCCTCGCGCAGCAGCTGATCACGGACGCGGAGGGCGCGTCCCACGACATCGCCGTGACCACGATGGGCGCGGCCACCGAGACGGAGGCTGAGGACGTCTCCCGCACGGTGTGCCGCTCCAACCTGCTCAAGACCGCGGTCTTCGGCAACGACCCCAACTGGGGGCGCGTGCTCTCCGCCGTGGGCACCACGCAGGCGCAGTTCGACCCGGACCGCATCGACGTGTCGATCAACGGCGTCACCGTGTGCCGCAACGGCGCGATCGGGGACCCGCGCGAGGGTGTGGACCTCGCGGCGTCGCGCGCGGTGGACATCGTGGTGGACCTCAAGAGCGGGGACCAGCAGGCCACGGTGTGGACCAACGACCTCACCCACGACTACGTCGAGGAGAACAGCGCCTACTCGAGCTAGCGCGCCCACCATGTCACGTCTCAGCGATAACACCAGGTACGAAACGGCCCGCTCCAAGGCGGAGACCCTCATGGAGGCGCTGCCGTGGATCCAGCGCTACGCGGGCTCCACCATGGTCTTCAAGTACGGCGGCAACGCCATGGTCAACGACGAGCTGCGCCGCGCGTTCGCGGAGGACATCGTCTTCCTGCGCCACGTGGGGATCCGCCCGGTCGTGGTCCACGGCGGCGGCCCCCAGATCAGCGCGATGCTCGACTCGTTGAACATCGCCTCGGAGTTCCGGGACGGGCTGCGCGTCACCTCCGAGGAGGCCATGAACGTGATCCGCATGGTCCTCACGGGCCAGGTGGGCCGGGAGCTCGTGGGCCTCGTCAACGCCCACGGTCCCTACGCGGTGGGGATGTCCGGGGAGGACGCCGGGCTGCTGCAGGCCCGCAGGGTGCGCACCGGCTCGGACGGCGCACCGCTGGACCTGGGGCTGGTGGGCACGGTCACGCGCGTGAACACCGCCGCCGTGGAGCAGCTGCTGGACATCGGCAAGATCCCGGTGATCGCCTCGATCGCCCCGGAGCTCGCGGACTCCGACGACGACGCCGCGGGCCTCGGCTCCCTGACGGGCCAGGTCCTCAACGTGAACGCGGACACGGCTGCCGCGGAGGTCGCGGTGGCGCTGGGCGCGGAGAAGTTCGTGGCCCTCACGGACGTGGAGGGGCTGTACGCGGACTGGCCGGACAGGTCCTCGCTGATCTCCTCGCTCACGGCCTCGGAGCTGCGGGAGATGCTGCCCACGCTGGAGTCGGGGATGATCCCGAAGATGCGTGCGGCGCTGCGCGCCGTGGAGGGCGGGGTGCCGCGGGCGAGCATCGTGGACGGGCGCTCGGAGCACTCGTCGCTGCTGGAGATCTTCACGGACACGGGCATCGGCACCGAGGTCACACCGGACGGGACGGAGAACGCATGAGCGCGCGGCAGGACGAGCTGCTGGAGCAGTACAGGGACAACCTCCTGGGGGTGTTCGGGGATCCCTCCCTCGTGCTCGTCTCGGGCGAGGGGGTTCACGTCACGGACGCGAACGGCAAGCGCTACATGGACCTGCTGGCCGGGATCGCCGTGAACGCGCTGGGACACGCGCACCCGGCGTGGGTGCGGGCCGTCAGCGAGCAGGCGGGCACGCTCGCCCACATCTCCAACCTCTTCACCTCCCCGGGCAGCATTGCGCTGGCGCACAAGCTGCTGGAGGTCACCGGGGCGCCGGAGGGCTCGCACGTGTTCTTCGCCAACTCCGGCTCCGAGGCGAACGAGGCGGCGTTCAAGCTGGCCCGCCGCCACGGCGCGGTCCACCCCGATGCGCAGGGGCGGCCCCGGCAGCGGGTGATCGCCCTGGAGCACTCGTTCCACGGCCGCACCATGGGCGCGCTCGCACTGACCGCCAAGGAGGCCTACCGCGCTCCCTTCGAGCCGCTGCCCGCCGGGGTGGAGCACATTCCGGCCACGGTCGAGGCGCTCGAGTCCGCGCTGGACGACACCGTGTCCGCCGTGATCGTGGAGCCCGTGCAGGGCGAGGCCGGGGTGCTCGGCCTGCCCGAGGGCTTCCTGGCGCGAGCCCGGGAGCTGACCCGCGAGCACGGTGCGCTGCTCGTGGTGGACGAGGTGCAGTCCGGGATCGGTCGCACCGGTGCGTGGCTCGCCTCCAGCGCGCAGCTGCCCGCGGGAGAGTTCCCGGACGCCGTGACGTTCGCCAAGGGTCTCGGCGGGGGCTTCCCCGTGGGGGCGTTGCTCACCGCGGGCCCGGAGGTCTCCGGGCTGCTGGGCGCCGGGCAGCACGGCACCACGTTCGGCGGCAACCCGCTGGCCATGGCCGCGGGTCTCGCGACCCTCACCGCGATCGAGGACGAGGACCTGCTCGCCAACGCCCGCCGGGTGGGGGAGCACCTCGCCCGGGGCCTGCGCGCCGTCGACGGCGTGGTGGGCGTCCGCCAGTACGGTCTCCTGCTCGGCGTGGACCTCGTGCAGGAGGGCCCCGAGGACCCGGTGGCGCAGCGCGTCGTCGCCGCGGCCCGGGACGCCGGGTTCATCCTCAACGCCACGGGCCCGGCCACCCTGCGCCTGGCCCCGCCCCTGATCATCACCGAGCGGGACGTGGACGAGTTCGTGGCCGTCCTGCCGCGGCTGCTCGCCGCCCGCGAGCACTGAACCGCCCCCCCGCCCCTCACCCGCTCCCCAAGGAGGATGCCCCGTGCTCCGTCACTTCCTGATCGACACCGACCTCACGCCCGAGGAGCAGACCCGGGTCCTGGACCTCGCGCTCGCGCTGAAGGCGGACCGCTTCTCGCGCCGCCCGCTTGCGGGCCCGCAGACCGTGGGGGTGGTCTTCGACAAGACCTCCACCCGCACGCGGGTCTCCTTCGCCACGGGCGTCAGCGACCTCGGCGGCAGCCCCCTGATCATCAACCCCGGGGAGTCGCAGCTGGGGCACAAGGAGAGCGTGGCGGACAGCGCGCGCGTGTTCTCGCGGATGCTCGCCGCGGTCGTCTGGCGGACCTACGCGCAGTCCGGGCTCGAGGAGATGGCCGAGCACAGCACCGTCCCGGTGGTCAACGCCCTGTCCGACGACTACCACCCGTGCCAGATCCTCGCGGACCTGCTGACCCTGCGTGAGCACCTCGGGGACCTGCCGGGCCGCACCCTGGCCTACGTGGGGGATGCCGCGAACAACATGGCCAACTCGTACCTGCTCGGCTGCGCCACCGCCGGGATGCACGTGCGGGTGGCCGGACCCCAGCAGCACCTGCCGCGCCAGGTCGTCGTCGACGCCGCACGGGAGCGGGCCGAGCAGACCGGTGGCTCCGTGCTCGTGACCACGGACCCGGCCGAGGCGCTGCGGGGCGCGGACGCCGTCGTCACCGACACCTGGGTCTCCATGGGCCAGGAGGACGAGAAGGCGGAGCGCACGCGGATCTTCCAGCCGTACGCCGTGACGCGCGAGGCCATGGCGCTCGCCGGCGAGGAGGCCGTCTTCCTGCACTGCCTGCCCGCGTACCGGGGTTACGAGGTCGAGGCGGAGGTCATCGACGGGCCCGCGTCGCTCGTGTGGGACGAGGCGGAGAACCGGCTCCACGCGCAGAAGGCGCTGCTGACCTTCCTGCTCGACTCCTCGGGACTCTCGGCGGACCTGCCGGCAGCCCTGCGACGGGAGGAGATCCGGTGAGCATGCCCACCACCAAGACGGCGCGACAGGCCCGGATCCTGGAGCTCGTCACCGGAGGGGAGATCCACTCCCAGGCGGAGCTCGCGGAGCTGCTCGCCGCGGACGGCATCCAGGTCACGCAGGCCACCCTGTCCCGCGACCTCGTGGAGCTCGAGGCGGTGCGGGTGCGTTCCGCCAACGGGGGCATGGTCTACGCGATGCCCCGCGCGGGCGCGGACCGCTCCCCGGCCACCGGGATCACCCGTGAGAGTGCCGAGGCGAAGCTTGCCTCGCTGTGCCGGGAGCTGCTCGTCACCGCGGAGGGCAGCGCGAACCTCGTGATGCTGCGCACCCCGCCCGGAGCCGCCCAGTACTTCGCCTCGGCCATCGACCACTCGGTGATGCCCGAAATCCTGGGGACCATCGCCGGGGACGACACCATCATGGTCGTGGCGCGGGACCCCGCGGGCGGCGCGGACCTCGCACGCACCTTCCTCGACCTCGCCCGCTGAGCGACGACGCCGCGGTGCCGCCCTCCTGCGCCCGGCAACCACGGCGCTCGTGGCACCAGGGACGCGGAGTCCACGGCGCTCAGGCCTCGGGGGTCTCGTACTGCGTGAGCAGCGGCAGCAGCTGCTCCTGGCCGAAGACCCTGGCGACGTCCTGCGCGTGCTGGTGCCCGGTGGCCTGCCCGGCTCCGGCTTCCAGGAGCATGCGGGTGATGGCTTCGTTGCCGCGGAACACGGCGCACACCAGCGCGGTGAAGCCCATGTCGCTCACGCGCTCGGTGTCCGCGCCCTTCTCCAGGAGCATGGCCACGGTGTCCTCGCGCTCGAGGTAGGCGGCGAGGTTCAGCAGGGTGTCACCCTTGCCGTTGGTGAGGTTGACCGGCACGCCCGCGTCCAGGGCGGCATGCAGGGTGTCCGTGTCGCCGTTGCGGGCGGCGTCGAAGAGCGAGGTGGCGTACGCCAGCTCGGCCTCGGTGAGCTGCGGGGGCTGGGGTGCGGATTCCGGCTGGGTCACGGGAGGTCCTCCTGCGGACGGGTGCTCCGACTCGGCGGGGCACGGGTGGGGATCGCGGGGGCGATCCGGGCTTGCTCCCAGTCTCGCACGCGCTCCCGGACCCGTGGCGTGGGCGTTTGACTCGGGTACCCGATACTGGCAGTCTCACGTGTTAGATCTCACACACGTTCCCTGGAGGACCCATGACCAACCTGGCCACGCTGCTCACCACCTCGGCCGCGAAGTACACGTCCGATCCCGCCGTGATCCTGGATGACCTGCACCTGAGCTACGGGCAGCTGGACGACCTCTCCGCCCGCGGCGCCGCCCTGCTCACCGCCAACGGCATCCGCCCCGGGGACCGCGTGGCGCTCGTGCTGCCCAACGTGCCCCACATGGCGGTGCTGTACTACGCGATCCTGCGCGCCGGCGGCATCGTGGTCCCGCTGAACCCGCTGCTCACCCCTCGCGAGCTGACCTACCACTTCCAGGACGCGGGCGTGAGCTTCGTGCTCGCGTGGGAGGACATGGCCCAGGCCAGCCAGAAGGCGGTCGAGGAGCTCGACGGCGTGGCCGTGCTGCCGATCAGCGCCCAGGGCACCGTGGGGCACCTGATGTCGGTTGAGCCGGCGGCCGAGGTCGTCGAGCGCGAGGACGAGGACACGGCGGTGCTGCTGTACACGTCCGGCACCACCGGGCGCCCCAAGGGTGCGGAGCTGACCCACCACAACCTGCACTCGAACGCCGAGATTGCCGGGGAGCTGTTCGACCTGCGCAACGGGGACGTGATGTTCGGAGGGCTGCCCTTCTTCCACGTCTTCGGCCAGACGGTTGCCCTCAACGGGGTGGTGGCCCGCGGCGCCGCGGTCTCCCTGCTGCCGCGCTTCCACCCGGTCAAGGCCCTGGAGATCCTGCGCCGGGACCACGTCAACATCTTCGTGGGCGTGCCCACCATGTACGTGGCGCTGCTGCACGAGCTGGGCAAGGGCGAGCTCACCACGGAGGGGATCGACCTGCGCGCCGGCGTCTCCGGCGGCTCCGCCATGCCCGTGGAGGTCATGGCCAAGTTCGAGAAGGTCTTCGACACCAGCGTGTACGAGGGCTACGGCCTCTCGGAGACCTCCCCGATCGTGTGCTTCAACCAGCCGGGCAACGTCCGCAAGCCCGGGTCCATCGGCACGGTCGTGCGCGGGGCGGAGATCCGGATCGTGGACGGGGACGACAACGAGGTCCCCACCAACGAGGTCGGGGAGATCGCGGTGCGCGGGCAGTACGTGATGAAGCGCTACTGGAACAAGCCCGAGGCCACCGAGGAGGCCATGCGCAACGGCTGGTTCCACACCGGGGACATGGGCCGCAAGGACGAGGACGGCGCCATCTTCATCGTGGACCGCAAGAAGGACATGATCCTGCGCGGCGGCTACAACGTGTACCCCCGCGAGATCGAAGAGGTCGTCTACCAGTTCCCGGGTGTCGTGGAGGCCGCGGTCGTGGGCGTGCCCAGCGAGAAGCACGGCGAGGAGGTCGGCGCCGTCGTCGTCTTCGAGTCCGGTGTGCTCGAGTCCAAGGGCCGGGAGGCGCTGAGCCAGGAGCTGGACGCGTTCGTGCAGGAGCGAGTGGCCAAGTACAAGTACCCCCGCATCTACCGCATCACGGACGAGCTGCCCAAGGGCCCCACGGGTAAGATCCTCAAGCGCGAGCTCTCGCTCGATGCATAAATAACGACAGTTGTGTATAGTCATGCACGGAGCGCGGGTCGTCCCGCGCAGTCAGTGTCGTCGTTGAGCAGTGTGTGAGGAGAACGCCGTGAGTGATCGCGTGGTATTGGCCTACTCGGGTGGACTGGACACGTCCGTGGCCATCGGGTGGATCGGTGAGGCGACCGGTGCCGAGGTGATCGCCGTGGCCGTGGACGTCGGACAGGGCGGCGAGGACCTCGAGACCATCCGTCAGCGCGCCCTGGACTGCGGTGCCGTGGAGGCCTACGTCGCGGACGCCCGGGACGAGTTCGCGAGCGAGTACTGCATGCCGGCGCTGAAGGCCAACGGCCTCTACATGGACTCCTACCCGCTGGTCTCGGCGGTCTCCCGCCCGGTGATCGTCAAGCACCTGGTGGCCGCGGCCAAGCAGTTCGGGGCCACCACCGTGGCCCACGGCTGCACGGGCAAGGGCAACGACCAGGTCCGCTTCGAGGTGGGCATCCAGACGCTCGGCCCCGAGCTCAAGTGCATCGCCCCGGTGCGGGACCTCGCGCTGACCCGTGAGAAGGCCATCGCCTACGCGGAGAAGAACGAGCTCCCCATCGTGACCACCAAGAAGAACCCGTTCTCCATCGACCAGAACGTGTGGGGTCGAGCCGTGGAGACGGGCTTCCTGGAGAACATCTGGAACGGTCCCACCAAGGACGTCTACGAGTACACCGACGATCCCACGTTCCCGCCCGCTGCTGACGAGGTCGTGATCTCGTTCGAGCGCGGTGTGCCGGTCGCCCTGGACGGCAAGCCCGTGACCCCGCTGCAGGCCATCCAGGAGATGAACCGTCGGGCGGGCGCACAGGGCGTGGGCCGGATCGACATCGTCGAGGACCGCCTGGTGGGCATCAAGTCCCGCGAGATCTACGAGGCCCCGGGTGCCATGGCGCTGATCACCGCGCACAAGGAGCTCGAGAACGTCACGGTCGAGCGCGAGCAGGCCCGCTTCAAGAAGACCGTGGGCCAGCGCTGGACCGAGCTGGTCTACGACGGCCAGTGGTTCTCCCCGCTGAAGAAGTCCCTGGACGTGTTCATCGACGACACGCAGAAGTACGTCAACGGCGACATCCGCATGGAGCTGCACGCTGGCCGGGCCACCGTGACCGGGCGGCGCTCGGACACGGGTCTCTACGACTTCAACCTCGCCACCTACGACGAGGGCGACTCGTTCGACCAGTCCAACGCCCGCGGCTTCATCGAGCTGTTCGGGATGTCCTCCAAGGTCGCGTCCCGGCGCGAGCAGAACCTGGACGAGGACTGACCCCACCCGCCGCGCGCACGGCGTGCACGCGGCGGACCCCGCTGACGCGGTGCCGGACGGCCGGGCTCCTAGACTGGAGCCCGGCCGTTCGACGCGCCCGGGACTCCGCCGCGCGTCGTCGCGTCCGCACCGCCGTCCCCACCGCGTCACGTCGTCACGGCAGAATGCCCCGTCGTGCCGCCCCCGCGCCACTGGCGCACACCGCCGGGGGCGCACCGATCCACCACCGTCCACGAGGAGCACCATGGCCCAGCACGAGCAGCACGGAACCAACGAGGGCGCCCTGTGGGGCGGCCGTTTCGCCGGGGGACCGGCGGACGCGCTGGCCGCGCTGAGCAAGTCCACCCAGTTCGACTGGCGTCTCGCGCCCTACGACATCGCGGGTTCGCGCGCCCACGCCCGGGTGCTGCACACCGCGGGTCTGCTCAGCGCCGAGGAGCTGACCGGGATGATCGACGCGCTGGACCGACTCGAGGCGGACGTGCGCAGCGGCGCGTACGTCCCGGCGGAGTCGGACGAGGACGTCCACGGCTGCCTGGAGCGCGGACTGATCGAGCGCGCCGGCCCCGCGCTGGGCGGCAAGCTGCGGGCGGGGCGCTCGCGCAACGACCAGATCGCCACGCTGGGACGCATGTACCTGCGGGACCACGCCTCGATCATCGCGGGCAACCTGCTGGACGTGGTGCGCGCCCTCGTGGAGCAGGCGCGGCGTCACCCCTACGCGCCCATGCCCGGACGCACCCACCTGCAGCACGCCCAGCCGGTGCTGCTCTCGCACCACCTGCTGGCCCACGCGTGGGCGGTGCTGCGCAACGTCGAGCGGCTGGTGGACTGGGACGCCCGCGCGGCGGTCTCCCCGTACGGCTCCGGTGCGCTCGCGGGCTCCTCGCTGGGCCTGGACCCCAACGCCGTCGCCGCGGAGCTCGGCTTCGACTCCGCTGTCTTCAACTCGATCGACGGCACCGCGTCCCGGGACGTCTACGCCGAGTTCGCGTGGGTCTGCGCCATGGCCGCGGTGGACGTCTCCCGCATGAGCGAGGAGGTCACCACGTGGGCCACCAAGGAGTTCTCGTTCGTCACGCTGGACGACGCCTACTCCACCGGCTCCTCGATCATGCCGCAGAAGAAGAACCCGGACGTCGCGGAGCTCGCGCGCGGCAAGGCCGGGCGGCTGATCGGTGACCTCGCCGGGCTGCTCGCCACGCTGAAGGGCCTGCCGCTCGCCTACAACCGTGACCTGCAGGAGGACAAGGAGCCGGTCTTCGACGCGATCGACCAGCTCGAGGTGCTGCTGCCCGCCGTGGCGGGGATGATGGGCACCCTCTCGTTCCACACCGAGCGCCTGGCCGAGCTCGCGCCGCAGGGCTTCGCACTCGCCACGGACGTGGCAGAGTGGCTCGTGCGCCAGGGGGTCCCCTTCCGCGAGGCGCACGAGATCTCCGGCGACGCCGTACGCGTGTGCGAGGAGCACGGCATCGAGCTGTGGGACCTCACCGACGAGCAGTTCGCTCAGATCTCCGAGCACCTCACCCCGGGCGTGCGCGAGGTGCTCACGGTCGAGGGCTCGCTCGCCTCCCGCAGCTCCCAGGGCGGCACCGCCCCGGACGCGGTGGCGCAGCAGCTCGCCGAGCTCGAATGGCGGATGGCCGCGCTCGCGGACTTCGAGGCGCGCGAGCCCGTGGTCTCGTGACGCAGGGACTGCACGAGCTGCTGCTGGGCCGCGCGCCCGACGTCGCCCCGAGACTTCTCGGCTCGGTCTTCGTCTGCGCGCTGCCCGTCGGCACGGTGGCGCTCCGGCTGACCGAGCTCGAGGCCTACGGCGGACCCCACGACTCGGACCTGCCGGACCCGGGTGCGCACACCTACCGCGGGCGCACCGCGCGCAACGCCTCCATGTTCGAGGCGCCGGGGCGGATCTACGTGTACTTCACGTACGGGCTGCACCACGCCGTGAACTTCGTGTGCCGGGACGAGGGCACCGGCGGCGGGATCCTCGTGCGCTCCGGGGAGGTGGTGCTGGGTCAGGACGTCGCCGCGCGTCGCCGGCTCGCCAACCGCAGCTCCGAGCCGCCGTTCGTGGCACTCGCGCGCGGTCCGGGCAACGTGGCGCAGGCACTGGGCCTCTCGCGGGAGGACGACGGCGCCGCGCTGGTGGATCTCGGCCGTTCCGACGACCCCGCGGCGCTCGCGGAGGAGGCCGTGCTCCGCACGCCCGAACCGTCGTGGACGGGACTCGCGCTGCGGCAGGAACCGGTGGGCGACGTCGTCGTGACACCCCGGACGGGGGTCTCCGGCGAGGGCGGCATGGACACCTACCCGTGGCGCTTCGCGATCGCGGGGGACCCGACCGTGTCCCCCTACCGCAAGGCCGCGGTCAAGCGTCGGCGCACCCGGTGAGCCGCGCGGCGGCGAGTGGGGGCGTGCCCGGCGGATACCATGGGCGGGTGACTGAATCCGTTGAACAGATGATCGACCGGCTGTGCGAGAAGATCCCGGACCACCCCGAACCGGGGGTGCTCTTCCGCGACCTCACGCCGCTGTTCGCGGACGGGGAGGGCTTCCACCGCACGGTGGACGCGCTCGTGGACGCCTTCCGGGGACAGTACGACTGCGTGGCGGGTGTCGAGGCGCGGGGGTTCATGATCGCCGCCGCCGTCGCCTACGCCTCCGGGGCCGGCATCATCCCGGTGCGCAAGGCGGGCAAGCTGCCCCGCGAGACCCTGTCCCAGTCCTACGACCTCGAGTACGGCACGGGAACGCTGGAGATCCATACCGACGACGCCCCACGGGGCTCGCGCGTGCTCGTGCTCGACGACGTCCTCGCGACCGGCGGCACTCTCGGCGCGGCGTCCGCGCTGCTGACCCGCGGCGGCTACAACGTGGCGGGCTTCGGCGTGATCATGGAGCTCACGGCACTGCGCGGACGCACCCAGCTGGGCGGGCACCGGGTCCGGGCGCTGCTGCGCGTCTGACCCGCGGAGGCGCACCCGGTGGGCGGTAGGATGGTCGATCGCCGGTTGAGCGACCGGTTCCGTCGGCAGGGTGCGTGAGGTGAAGTTCGTGGAGGATTCCGCAGCGGTGGATGTGTCCCGGCAGCTCGAGGACGAGCGCCGGTACGTGGCAGGGGCCTATGCCCGGCTGGACGAGCTGCGGGAGCTCAGCGACCGCGAGCTGCGCAGGGTCCGGACGACCCACTTCGGCGGTGGCCACCAGGCCCGCTCCGAGCGGGACGCCTTTGCCACCTACTACGAGGACCGTCTCGCTCAGCTGAACTCCGTGGACGAGCGCCTGGTCTTCGGGCGCCTCGACACCACGGGCGGCGAACGCCACTACGTGGGCCGCCTGGGGCTGGCGACGGAGGACCACCAGCGGCTCGTGCTGGACTGGCGCGCCCGGGAGGCCGGGGCGTTCTACCAGGCCACGGCCGCGAACCCCATGGACCTCGTGCGCCGTCGCCACCTCATCATGGACGGCCGGGAGGTCACCGCACTGGAGGACGACGTCTTCGATCCCGAGGCCGTCTCCGGAGACGACGTGGTCCACGGCGAGGGCGCGCTCATCGCCGCCCTCAATTCCGAGCGCACCGGGCGCATGACGGACATCGTCGCCACCATCCAGGCAGAGCAGGACCGCATCATCCGCGCACCGCTGTCCGGGGTGCGGGTGGTGCAGGGCGGGCCGGGCACCGGCAAGACGGCTGTGGCCCTGCACCGCGCGGCGTACCTGCTCTACGAGCACCGTGAGCGCCTCGCGAAGTCCGGCGTGCTGATCGTGGGGCCGTCCTCCTCCTTCCTCTGGTACATCGAGCGGGTGCTGCCGGCGCTGGGGGAGACGGGCGTGGTGATGTCCTCGCTGGCGGACCTCTACCCGGGGGTGCACGGCACGGTCGAGGAGGACCCCTGGGTGGCGCGCTGGAAGTCCGGGCTGCACATGGTGGACGTCGTCAGGCGCGCCGTCGCGGACCGGCAGAAGCTTCCCGAGAGGACGCAGTGGCTCTCGGTGGACGGCCACACCGTCAAGCTCGACCGCGCACTCGTGCGCCGTGCCCGGGAGCGGGCCCGCGCCACCGGCAAGCCGCACAACGAGGCTCGCGAGACCTTCGTGAAGGTGGTCGTCAATGAGCTCGCAGACACGCTGGGGGCGGAGCTCAACGAGAAGTCCGGCTCCACGATGGACCGCTCCTACCTGCGGGAGGACCTGAGGCAGAGCCGGGAGGTGCGCATCGCGCTCAACCTCCTGTGGTTGCCCCTGACTCCCCAGCAGCTCGTCTCCCAGCTCTTCGGGAAGGAGCGCTACCTGCGCTCCGCGGCCCCCGAGCTGACCGACGAGCAGGTGGCTCGGCTGCTGCGTCCCGTGGACGCGCCCCTCACCGTGGCGGACGTCGCGCTGCTCGACGAGGCGGCGGAGCTGCTCGGGGACTTCGACACGGCCGGGATCAAGGTGCGCGGGGACCGCGCCGTCGAGGAGCGCAAGGCCCAGGAGTCCGCGCAGAAGGCGCTGGAGACCATGGCGGAGGGCTTCGAGGACATCGGGGCGCAGGGCGTGGTGACCGTGGAGCAGCTCACGGCGTTCAACGCGGAGGCGCCGCACCGCGTCACGGCGGCCGAGGCGGCGTCGTCGGACCGCACCTGGGCCTACGGCCACGTGGTCGTGGACGAGGCCCAGGAGCTCTCGCCCATGCAGTGGCGCGTGCTCATGCGGCGCTGCCCGCTGAAGTCGTTCACCGTGGTGGGGGACATCGCCCAGGCGGGCAACGCGGCCGCGGCGACCACCTGGCAGGGTGCACTGGAGCCGTTCGTGGGGGAGCGCTTCACGCTCGAGGAGCTCACGGTGAACTACCGCACGCCCCAGCCGATCGCAGACGCCGCGGTCCGGGTGGCCCGCGCCGCGGGGCTCACGGTGTCGCACCCCACGGCCGTGCGGGACGGGGACCCTCCCGTGCTGGTGCCCGCCGCCTCGGACGACGCCGTGACCGAGGAGGTCGTGGCGTCCGTGGGCCGGGAGCTGGAGCTGCTCTCCGGAGGGCTGGTGGGGGTGGTGTGTCCCGGTCGACGGATCGCGGCGGTCGGCTCTGCCCTCGAGCGTGCGTTCCCGGGACTCGTGGCCGCCGGGATGCGCAGTCTCGACCGGCGCATCATGGTCCTCACTCCGTGGGACGCGAAGGGCCTGGAGTTCGACTCTGTGGTGGTCGTGGAACCCGCCGAGATCGAGGCGGACCCGTCCGGCGGCCCAGGCAACCTGTACGTGGCGATGACCCGGCCCACCCAGCGGCTCTACCTCGTGGCCGCCCACGGCATGCCCGACGGGGTGGCGCCGGTGGAGCCCGGCGCGGTGGCGGACGGAGGCGCGCGCGCCGCTTCCCGCGAAGCCACGGTGGGGGCCCAGGGCGCAGCACCGGGCGGGGACGACGGCGCTGCGAGGGCCTGATAACTTAGTCCCCGTGTCGACCACCGATCTCACCTCGCAGCACAACGACCCCTCCTTCACGTCCCTGTGGGACGAGCTGAACTGGCGCGGGCTCATCCAGGTCTCCACCGATCCGGAGGCGTTGCGCGAAGTGGTGGACGGCGCTCCGATCACGTACTACTGCGGCTTCGACCCCACCGCCTCGTCGCTGCACCTGGGCCACCTCGTCCAGCTGCTCCTGCTGCGTCGGCTGCAGCTCGCCGGCCACCACCCCCTGGGGCTGGTGGGAGGTTCCACCGGTCTGATCGGTGATCCGCGGCTGACCTCGGAGCGGATCCTCAACTCCCGTGAGACGGTGGCGGAGTGGGTGGACCTGCTGCGTGAGCAGGTGCAGCGCTTCCTCTCCTTCGAGGGCGAGAACCCCGCGCGGATGGTCAACAACCTGGACTGGACCGCGCCGCTGTCCGCCATCGACTTCCTGCGGGACATTGGCAAGTACTTCCGCGTGGGCACCATGATCAAGAAGGACATCGTGGCCAAGCGCCTGAACTCGGAGGAAGGGATCTCCTACACCGAGTTCAGCTACCAGATCCTGCAGGGCCTGGACTTCCTGAACCTCTACCGCCAGTACGACTGCGTGCTTCAGACCGGCGGTTCCGACCAGTGGGGCAACCTCACCTCCGGAACGGAGCTGGTGCGCAAGACGGAGGGCGCCACGGTCCACGCCATCGGCACGCCGCTGATCACCAACTCGGACGGCACCAAGTTCGGCAAGTCCGAGGGCAACGCGATCTGGCTCAACCCTGAGCTCACCTCTCCGTACGCCTTCTACCAGTTCTGGCTCAACACCGCTGACACGGACGTCGTGGACCGCCTCAAGGTCTTCACCTTCCGCACCAGGCAGGAAATTGAAGAGCTCGGCCGGTTGACCGGGGAGGAGCCGCACCGTCGGGAGGCGCAGCGCGTGCTCGCCGCGGACGTCAGCACACTCGTCCACGGGGAGGACGCCACGCGCAAGGCGATCGAGGCGTCCGCCGCCGTGTTCGGCCGTGGCTCCTTCGAGGACCTGGACAAGGAAACCCTCGCCTCGGTGGCCGCAGCACTTCCCCACGCGGAAGTCGGGGCAGGAGAGCACCTGGTCTCGGACCTGCTCGTTGCCACCGGCCTCTCGGACTCCAAATCGGCAGCGCGGCGGGTCCTGAAGGAGGGCGGCGCCTCGGTGAACAACCACAAGGTCACGGGGGAGGACGCCGTGATCGGAGAGTCGGACCTGCTGCACGGCCGATTCGCCCTGCTGCGGCGCGGGAAGAAAAACCTTGCGGCGGTGACGTTCAGCGCCTGAGCGGGGCGCTACCGACACCCCCACCGACCAGGACTTCTGCACGGGACCGGCGTTTTGCGCCGGTCCCGTGTCGTGTGTAATGTATTCCGAGTCGTCGCGACGAGGACCCGGAAGGGACCGAGCAGCGGCGGGTGGCCAGCAAAGATCAGCCCGAAAAATTCGGACCTTGTTCATGCTATGGTTACGGAGCTTCGGAACGAGCGGAGCGGATCGTCTTGAGCAGTCAAGTTGACACGCCGAGCAAGCCGAACTAAGCTGTACAAGCCGCTTCAAGGAGGGCCTTCCGGCCTGGCGAAGCGGAGAACAAATTTGATCGGCTGCGAGCCGGTCGTCAACCGAACGTTGTGAACCTGCAAAGAGCAGTCGATCTCGTTGTGGTGTGTTGTTTGT
>NZ_DGYR01000007.1:0-42920 GCF_002398425.1 Kocuria sp. UBA5001 | reverse complement strand
CGAGAACCTGGGACGGTTCAGTCCGCCATAAACGTTCGTTTGCGGGAGGGGGTGGAAAACGAACCGGTGACAGTTTCGGTTTAGGCCGCGAGTGTGAGCGGCTCGGCTAGCGGGCTTCGAACTCGATGGGCGTCAACCCGCCGAGTCTGTCCTGGGCTGGTTGACGGCGAGCTTCGCGGTCATCCGGTCCGAGATCACGTATCCGACGACGTGGTTGGAGAACACGTCTTTGATCGCGCAACAGCAGAGCGAGCCGGTTCGGTTCGTCGCCACAGAAGACCCGCTGGAGGTGGCCCTCGAACACCGGCGGGCCCGCCGCGCCTCCTCCCCCAGGCACCGGTACCGGAATGGAGGGTCACCATCGCGGGCAGCACGCAGTGCGTGGATGCGGTGCGCGCCCAGGAGGTCCGCGTCTCGGACCGGGGAGCGGCGCCACCGATAGCAGGGCTGCCTGGGAAGCTTGAAAACCCGGCACGACACCGTCACGGGTATCCCCGCGTCGGCGAGCTCGGCAACGAGCGGGTATGTCATTGTGGGCAGCTGCCGAGGCGCAGATTCGCTGGCGACAGATACGCCGCAGCCCTCCTGAGCACCTCGTTGTCCTGCGCGAGGAGGCGGATCCGCTTCTTCAGCTCCCGAGCCTCCGCCGCGTGTGCCGCAGCGTGACCAGGCCGATTTCCTTCTGCACCGTCGGCCTGACGGAGCCAGTTCTGCAGGGTCGCTTCGCTGATACCGAAGTCGGTAGCGATCTGTTTGATGGTGTCGCCACTCTCACGGCGACGAGCGACCGCGATGACGTCCTCACGGAACTCTCCGGGATAAGGACCAGCCATGATGACATCCTCCCCGCCAGCGCCTCTCAACGCCAACGATCAGTTGACACCTATTCGTTCCCCACGCCCCTATTACCCGCTGCTGGTACCGACGACGCAGAAGGCCGTAGGTTCGCATTCTGTCGCGGGCACTTTCCATGCCCTCTTCACCCCGCCCGCGCACACGAACCTCCGCGCTGTGCGGGCGCCGCCCTTCGGGAGCGCAGGACCCCGTCGTCTCAGAGCAGTGTCTCAGCGCCGTTCGCGCCGCTGCTCCCGCGTCCGCAGGTTCGGGTGCAGCTGCAGCGGGTCGTACGCGCTGACGACGTCGTCCCCCACGTACTGCTCCTCCAGCAGCGCGTCCTCCGCCACCGGCTGCGGTGCGGCCGTGCGCCGCAGCACCACTCCCACGATCGTGAGGACTCCCCCGACCCCCAGGGTCCCGAAACCCAGGAGCACCATCGTCCAGCCCCTGGCGTTCAGCGGCTCTCCCCCGTGGTCGGCGGCCGCCCGGCCCAGGGCCACGAGCCCCTCGGGAAGCGTGAAGCAGCACACGAAGAGAAGGATCAGCCCCACCGCTGTCACGACGGAGGTGAGTCGTTGTCTGCGATGGGGCTGATTCACTGGGATCACCGATTCTCCGGTGCCACCTCCGCGGCGGAGGAGCCACCCGTTGGTGCGCCACCCGGTGCCACTGCTTCCGCGGCGGCGTTGGGCCCGGCGCTGCGAGCTGTCTCCAGAAGCGTAGCGTCATCCAGCGCGGGCTCGCCCGTGGCGGCCTGGAGCTTGCGGAACTCCGCGAGCAGATCCGCCACCGTGGCGCCCCGTTTCTGCTCGGCGTCGAGCTCGAAGAGGATCCTCCCCTCGTGCATCATGATCAGCCGGTTGCCCAGCCGAAGCGCCTGCTCCATGTTGTGCGTGACCATCAGCGTGGTCAGGTGCCGCTCGTTTACGATCCGCTCGGTAATCTCCGTGACGTGCTGCGCGCGCTGGGGGTCCAGCGCCGCCGTGTGCTCGTCCAGGAGCAGGATCTCCGGGGCGGAGAACGTGGCCATGAGCAGCGACAGTGCTTGGCGCTGACCGCCCGAGAGCAGACCCACCTTCGCCCCGAGCCTGTTCTCGAGCCCCAGCTGCAGCGTCTTGAGCTCCTCGGTGAACTCCTGGCGCCGAGCCCTGGTCACGCCACGTGAGAGACCTCGGGAGAGTCCCCGGCGCTGGGCGATGGCCATGTTCTGCTCGATCGTCAGGGTGGGCGAGGAGCCCTTCATGGGGTCCTGGAACACGCGGGAGATCCACCTGGCCTTGCGGTGCTCGGGCAGGCGGGTGACCGTGCGGTCCCCCACCCTGATCTCCCCGCTGTCCGGGATGATCGTCCCGGAGACCGTGTTGAGCAGGGTGGACTTGCCCGCGCCGTTGGAGCCGATGACGGTGACGAAGTCCCCCTCGTTGACCGTGAGGCTCACGCCGTTGAGAGCCACCCGCTCGTTGACCGTCCCGGCGAAGAACGTCTTGCGGACGTCGGTGATGCTCAGCACGGGATCACGCTCCCTTCCGTGCGTCGACGGCGCCAATGGCCGCGGTGACCGGGTGCTCGGTGGTCGCGCCCACGTCGGCCTGGACCTCCTGGGCGGCTCTGAGCGTGCGGCGCCGCTTCCATCGCTTGAACACGCTCAGCTGCGGGAGCACCAGTGCGATCACCACGAGCACCGCGGAGATCAGCTTCATGTCCGAGGGGTTCAGGCCCGCCTGCAGCGCCACGGTGATGACCAGGCGGTAGAGCACCGAGCCCAGGACCACGGCGAGCGTGGCGACCACCACGGTGCGGGTCCCGAAGATGCCCTGGCCCAGGATCACGGAGGCGAGGCCCACCACGATCATGCCGATGCCCATACCGATGTCCGCGAAGCCCTGGTACTGGGCGATCAGCGCGCCCGCAAGACCCACCAGCGCGTTGGACAGGCACAGCCCGAGAATCTTCTGCCTGTCCGTGTTGACCCCGAACGAGCGGATCATCTCCGGGTTGTCACCCGTGGCCTGCATGGCCAGGCCGGCGTCCGTGTAGAGGAACCAGTCCAGCAGCACCTTGACCACGAGCACGCCCACCAGCAGGAGCAGCACTCCCCCGATGGTTCCCTGCAGCCCCACCTCGCGAAGCGGGGTGAAGACGGTGTCCTCCCTCAGCAGCGCGAGGTTTGCCTTGCCGTCCATGAGCCGCAGGTTCACGGAGTACAGGGCCGTCATGGTCAGGATGCCCGCGAGCAGCCCGTTGATGCGGGCCTTCGTGTGCAGCAGCGCCGTGATCAGCCCGGCCAGACCGCCCGCGACGAATCCCACCGCGGTGGCGAGCCACGGGCTGCCGCCGTTGATGATGACCATCGCGGCGGTGGCGGCGCCGCTCATGAAGGACTGGTCCACGGTCAGGTCCGGGAAGTCCAGCACGCGGAACGTGAGGTAGACCCCCAGGGCCATGATCGCGTAGATCAGGCCCAGCTCGATTCCAGCGAT
This sequence comes from Kocuria sp. UBA5001, assembly GCF_002398425.1. NCBI lineage: Bacteria > Bacillati > Actinomycetota > Actinomycetes > Micrococcales > Micrococcaceae > Kocuria > Kocuria sp. UBA5001. Next base: position 39,603 of record NZ_DGYR01000007.1, on the reverse strand, counting down.
CACCGGTGCTACTCGATGACCTGGTCGGCCTTGTCCCGCAGGCTCTGCGGGATCTCCACGCCCATGGCCTTCGCGGCCTTGACGTTGATGATGAGCTTGGTGTCCTTCTGGGACTCCACCGCCATGTCCGCGGGCTCCGCCCCGTCCTTGAGGATGCGCACGGCCATCTCACCCGTCTGCTTGCCGAGGTCCTTGTAGTTAAGGCCCTGCGTGGCCAGCGCACCGCGCTCCACGGAGTCACCCTCGCCGGCAATCAGAGGGATCTTCTTGGACTCGGCGGCGGAGATCACGGCCTCCAGCCCGGCAACGACCTTGTTGTCGGTGGGCACGTAGATCGCGTCCGTGTCGAAGGACTCGGCGGCCTGGGCCACCTCGGCCGTGGTGGTCACGGTCTTCTCCACGACCTTCAGGCCCTCGGACTCCGCGGCTTTCTTGGCCTCGTCCACCTGGATCTGTGAGTTGGTCTCGCCGGAGCTGTAGATGATGCCCACGGACTTGGCACTGGGTTTGAGCTCCTTGACCAGCTTGATCTGGTCCGCCACGGGGTTCATGTCCGTGGTGCCGGTCACGTTGCCGCCCGGCTTCTCGACAGAGTCCACGAGGCCCGCGTCCACAGGGTCGGTCACGGCGGTGAAGAGCACGGGCTTGTCGGTGACAGCCTGCGCGAGGGACTGCGCCGACGGCGTGGCGATGCCCAGGATCAGGTCGTCCTTGGAGGAGGCGAAGTTGGAGGCGATGTTCGTGGCGGTGGCCTGATCCCCGGAGGCGTTCTGGACGTCGAGGGTGAGGTTCTCGCCCTCCTTGTACCCGGCGTCGTTGAGGGCCTGCACGAACCCCTCCCGCGCGGCGTCGAGGGAGGGGTGCTCCACGAACTGGGAGATCCCCACGGTGACGTCCTTCTTCTCGTCGGACTTCTCGTCACCGCCGGATCCGCAGCCTGTGAGCAGCAGCGCGGCGGCGGTGGCCGCCGCGGTGATCGGGAGCAAACGCTTCATGTGGGTGTCCTTTCCCCGCAGGATGAGTGGTGACTGGATATTACCTAACAATCGGTCGAAAAATGCGACGCAGCTCACATGTGAGGACAACGGGGCTCGTGACCTGGGCCGGAACCCCGTCACACTCGCGTGTCGGAGGCGACCCGTAGACTTCTCGATGAGATGACTGAGCCCAGCACCGCACCCCGCATCGTGTACCCGGAAGACCTGCCCGTCAGTGCGCGGCGGGAGGACATCATGGCCGCCATCCGCGACCACCAGGTGGTGGTGGTCGCCGGTGAGACGGGTTCCGGAAAGACCACCCAGCTGCCCAAGATGTGTCTGGAGCTTGGTCTGGGCGAGGGCGGACTGATCGGGCACACCCAGCCCCGCAGGATCGCCGCACGTTCCGTGGCCGAGCGGATCGCCCACGAGCTCGGCGAGCGCGTGGGCGACACCGTGGGCTACCAGGTGCGCTTCACGTCCGAGGTGGGCCGGGACTCCCGGGTGAAGCTGATGACGGACGGCATCATGCTGGCCGAGATCAGCCACGACCCCACGCTCTCGCGCTACAACGCGATCATCATCGACGAGGCCCACGAGCGCTCCCTGAACATCGACTTCCTGCTGGGCTACCTGCGCCAGCTGCTTCCCCAGCGTCCGGATCTGAAGATCGTGATCACCTCGGCGACCATCGACCCGCAGCGCTTTGCGGAGCACTTTGCGCAGCCGGATCCGCTTCACCCGGAGGCTGAGCTTGAGCCTGCCCCGATCATCGAGGTCTCCGGACGAACCTACCCCGTGGAGATCCGCTACCGGCCGCTGAGCCAGGAGCGCAGCGGGGACGGCGGAGAGGACGAGGAGGAGACCGGGGACGGGCTCGCGGACGAGGACCGGGACCCGATCGACGCGGTGTGCGACGCCGTCGTCGAGCTCTCCCGGGAGCCCCGCGGGGACATCCTCGTGTTCTTCGCGGGCGAGCGGGAGATCCGGGACGCCCAGGACGCCCTGCAGAAGGTCATCGACTCCCACCGCTCGCTGGCCGGGACCCAGATCCTGCCGCTGTTCGGCAGGCTGTCCATGGCGGAGCAGAACCGGGTGTTCTCCCCCTCCTCGCACCGGCGGATCGTGCTCGCCACCAACGTGGCCGAGACCTCTCTGACGGTGCCGGGGATCAAGTACGTGGTGGACCCGGGTACGGCGCGGATCTCGCGCTACTCGGCCCGCACCAAGGTGCAGCGGCTGCCCATCGAGCGCATCTCGCAGGCCTCGGCGAAGCAGCGTGCTGGCCGCAGCGGGCGCACCTCGGACGGCGTGTGCATCCGGCTGTACTCGCAGGACGACTTCGAGTCCCGCCCCGAGTTCACGGACCCGGAGATCCTGCGCACGAATCTCGCGGCGGTGATCCTGCAGATGATCTCCGTGGGCGTGGTCTCGCAGCCCTCGGACATCACGGAGTTCCCCTTCGTGCAGAAACCGGACGCCCGCGCTGTGAAGGACGGGGTCCTGTTGCTGCGCGAGCTCGGTGCGCTGCGGGGTTCCGGGGACCCGCACGAGGACGACGCCGCCGCGTCGTCGTCCTCCGCACGGCAGCGTTCCCGGCGTGGTCGCCGCGGCCGCGGTCCGCGGGGCGGGGAACGGGCGAAGGGCCCGCTCACCCGCACGGGCGAGATCCTCGCCGCGCTGCCGGTGGACCCGAGGCTGGGCCGGATGATCGTGGAGTCCCAGCGCCGCGGCTGCGTGCGCGAGGTGCTCGTGCTGACCGCCGCGCTCACCGTGCAGGACCCGAGGGAGCGCCCGCTCGAGAAGCGCCAGGCCGCGGACGAGTTCCACGCGCGCTTCCGTGACAAGACCTCAGACTTCCTCTCCTTCGGGCTGCTGTGGCAGTACCTGCAGGAGCAGCAGGACGAGCTCTCGTCCTCCCAGTTCCGCAAGCTGTGCCGGCGGGAGTACCTGAACTTCCTGCGGATCCGGGAGTGGCAGGACCTCTACGCCCAGCTGCGCCAGATCGCGCGGCAGGTGGGCATCGACGCCGGCGGCTCGCGCGAGATCGACGTGGCCGCGAACCAGGACGCCGTGCACAAGTCCCTGCTCTCCGGGCTGCTGAGCAACGTGGGCGTGCGGGACGAGCGCAGCCGGGAGTACCGGGGCGCGCGCGGCACACGCTTTGCGATCTTCCCGGGCTCCGCCCTGTTCAAGAAGTCCCCGGACTGGCTCGTGTCCGCGGAGCTCGTGGAGACCTCCCGGCTGTGGGCGCGCACCAACGCGGCCATCTCCCCCGAGTGGGTCGAGGAGATCGCCCCGCACCTCGTCAAGCGCAGCTACTCCGAGCCCCACTGGTCCCGCTCCCGCGGTGCGGTGATGGCCTCGGAGAAGGTCACGCTCTACGGCCTGCCCCTGGTGAGCGAACGGCCCGTGCTGTTCTCCTCGATCGACCCCGCGCTCTCGCGCGAGCTGTTCATCCGCCACGCCCTCGTGGAGGGCGACTGGCAGACGCGCCACACGTTCGTGAAGCGCAACCGCCGGGCACTCGCGGAGGTGGAGGAGCTCGAGAACCGCATGCGCCGCAAGGACCTGCGGGTGGACGACCAGGTGCTCTTCGACTTCTACGACGCCCGCGTCCCCGAGAAGGTGGTCTCCCAGCGCCACTTCGACTCGTGGTGGAAGAAGGCTCGCCACGAGGACGAGCACCTGCTGGACCTCACACCGCAGGACCTGATCGCCCCCGAGGCTCCCGCGCTGGACACGGAGTCCTTCCCCCGCTCCTGGACGGTCTCCACCCCGGACGGCGAGCTCAGCCTCGACCTCGACTACGAGTTCGCCCCCGGCGCTGACACCGCGGACGGGGTCACCGTGCGGATCCCCGTCCTCTTCCTGGACCGGCTGTCCCCCGAGCAGTTCGAGTGGCACATCCCCGGGCTGCGGGTGGAGCTCGTGACCGCCCTGATCAAGTCCCTGCCCAAGGCCGTGCGCCGCAACTTCGTGCCCGCCCCGGACACCGCCGCGAGCGCCGTCGCCCGCCTGGACGAGGAGTTCGACCCCGCCCGGGACTCGCTGCTCGCCTCCCTGGCCACGGTGCTGCAGCGCCTGCGCGGGCACACTGTCACGGCCGCCGACTTCCGCCCGGAGGCGCTGCCGCCCCACCTGCGGATGCGCTTCGAGGTGCGCGACGCCCGCAACGCCGTGCTCGGCCGCGGGGACGACCTCACGGAGCTCAAGCAGCGGCTGCGGCCCAGGGTCCGGGAGGCGCTCGCGGCGTCCCTGGGCGGTGCCGCGGCCCAGCTCTACGACGCCGCCCACGCGGACGACGACGCCGCGGGCCCGGGAGGCCGTCGCGGCACCGGTTTTGCCGGCTCGGGCGGACGGTCGCGGGGCTCGGAGTCGGCAGGGGCGAGCGCCGGACACTCGGGCTCTCGTGACGGAGCCCGCTCGGGCTCGGGACGACGTCGCCCGGGCGGCAACGGCGCCCAGGCCACCCCGCCGACCGCGTCGCTGGAGCGCACGGACCTCACGGCCTGGCCGGAGCCGGACCCGCCCCGCAGCGTGGAGACGCTCGTGGCCGGTCAGACGGTCACCGGCTACCCCACGCTCGTGGCCGTGCCCCCGGCGACACCGGGGACCACGGAGGTCCCCCGCGTGGACCTGCGGATCCTCAGCGACTCCGAGGAGCAGCGCGCCGCCCAGCGCGCCGGCGTGATTGCACTGCTGCAGCGCGTCCTGCCCTCGGTGCACCGCTACGTGGTGGAGCACCTGAGCCAGAAGGAGCGGCTGATCTTCACCCAGAACCCGCACGGTTCGGTGGAGGCGCTGATCCACGACTGCACGGTGGCCGCGATCGACCGGCTCGTGCCGCAGGAGCCCCCGTTCACCCGCGAGGAGTTCGACCGCGTGGCCGAGCACGTGCGTGCGGAGCTCATCGACACCGTCTTCGCCGTCACCTCACTGGTGACCACCACGCTGACGGAGGCCACCACGGTGCGCAAACGGCTGAAGAAACCCGGTTCCATGGGGGCCGTCGCCGCCTTCAAGGACATGTCGGAACAGGTGGAGCGCCTCGTCTACCCCGGGTTCGTGGCCCGCACCGGGTGGCAGGCCCTGCAACACCTCCCCCGCTACCTGGCCGGGGTGAACGCGCGGCTGGACAAGCTCTCCGGGCACCTGCAGCGCGACGCCGTGGCCATGCAGACGGTGCACGACCTCGAGGCCGAGTACCGTCGCGTCCGCGAGGCCGTCCCGGCCACCGTGCCGGTGCCCGCGGCGCTGACCGCCGTGCGGTGGGACCTCGAGGAGCTGCGCGTGTCCTTCTTCGCCCAGGAGCTCGGCACCGCCCACTCGGTCTCGGAGAAGCGGATCCGCAAGAAGCTACGCGAGCGCTCCTGAGCAGGGGCCCACGGTCCGCCGACACCGGAGCCCCGGGATGACCCGGAGCACCAGAGCAGTGGAAGGCAGAGGCGCCCGCCCGGCAGGACTCGGCACACCAGCACGACAGAGGCGCGGGCCACCCTCGGGTGGCCCGCGCCTCGTGCGGTGCGCGTGACGTGCTCGGTGTCGGCCGCCGACGGCCGACTCAGGCGACCGTGGGGCGGGTCAGTCCTGCCCGACCTCGTCCGCGTGGCCCTGGGCGATCAGCGCCTCACGGATCCGCCGCGCGGACTCGTCCATGACCGCGGAGTCGGGGTCCTGGTCCACGTTGGCGAAGTCGAACTCCTCGATGGAGTTGGTGGGCCACACGTGCAGGTGGGTGTGCGGGACCTCGAAGCCCTGGATCATGAGGCCAACGCGCTTGGGCTTGAACGCGGCGTCGATGGCCTTCCCGATGCTCTGGGACACCGTCATGAGGTGTGCGGCGAGGTCCGCGGGCAGGTCCACCCACGCGTCCACCTCCTGGCGCGGCACGACGAGCACGTGGCCCTGCGCGAGCGGCTGGATGGACAGGAAGCCCACGCACTGCTCGTCGCGCCACACGAAACGGCCGGGGAGGTCCCCCTCGATGATCTTGGTGAACACTGAACTCACGGCGGTGTCCTTTCACTGGGATGCGGTGGAACTTGGTCGGGCGGGTGCTCGGACGGCACCCGTGCGCAGCTGGTCAGCCGGTCGGTTGCCCAGCTGGCGGAGCAGAGGGGCAGTGCTGCGGTGCGCGTGCACTCATGCGGGGGCGATCTCCACACTCTCGCGCGGGTCCAGGTGCTGGTACTCGGTGCCGTAGACCCCGGCGAAGTGCGAGACCTGCTTCTCCACCACGCCGAAGCCCGTCTCTGAGAGCAGCGCGTCGTGGATCTGGTGCACCCGGGTGGCCCGCGTGGCGATGACGAAGTCGATCACCTCGGACATCTTGGACCACGGGGCGTGCAGCGGCACCAGCACGGTGGGCACCGTGAGACCCTGCGGGACGGTGAAGGAGTCCCCGGGGTGGAACACCGCGCCGTCGACCACGTAGCCCACGTTCTCGATCGTGGGGATCAGCGGGTGGATCAGCGCGTGCTGCCCGCCGTAGGTCCGCACCGTGAACGGGCCCGCGGTGAACTCGCCGTCCGCCTCCACCGCGTGCAGCCGGTCGGTGTCCGCCACCCGCGGCGCGAGCTCCTCGACCACCTGCCGGGGCGCGTACACCGTGAGCTCCGGGGAGGCGGCCAACGCGGCCACGAGCCGGTCGGCGTCGTAGTGGTCCGCGTGCACGTGGGTGACCAGCACGGTCCCGGCGCCCGCGAGTGCCTCCTCCACCTCGGAGAACGTCCCGGGGTCGATCACGAGCACCGCGCCGTCCTTCTCCAGACGCACGCACGAGTGGGTGAACTTGGTCAGCAGCATGTCCTCACCCTAGCGGCTGGACGGGTTCGGGAGCAGGCCCAGCTTCCACCGCCCGTCCCGACTGCGGCGACGACGCCGCGGCGTCGTCGCTCCCCCGCTCGCCCTGCCGTGCCGGGGCCGGTACGCCGCCAGCCGCGATCGGGGTGTCGGGGCCCCGCGCTACGATGGCCGCACCAGCCTGCCCATGGAAAGGACACCCGGGTGACCACCAGGAAGACGCAGCACGCGGAAGTGCGCAACACCAAGCAGCGCCGCGCGGTCGTCGGGGCCCTGCAGCACCTGGACGACTTCATCTCCACCCAGGACCTGCACCGCGTGCTCCAGGAGCGGGAGGAGCCCGTCTCGCTGGCCACCACGTACCGCATTCTGCAGTCCATGGCGGAGCTGGGCCAGGTGGACGTGCTGCGCAGCGCGGACGGCGAGGCCATCTACCGCCGGTGCGAGGCCGAGCACCACCACCACCACCTGGTGTGCCGCTCGTGCGGTGCCGCGGTGGAGCTGGAGGCCCCGCAGGTGGAGTCCTGGGCGGAGCAGACCGCCCGTCGCTACGGCTACGCGGACGTGGACCACACGGTGGAGATTAGCGGCATCTGCGCCGAGTGCGCCGCGGCGGCGAGGGCTGAGGCCGGGGGCGATCCCGAGGACCAGCAGGCGTCCGGGTCCCCGGCGGAGACCGACCCTGCGCCGAGCGCCGGGACCGGCGCGGGGACCAGTGACCCCCGGGACGAGACGCGCGCCACCACGTCCTCCACCCTGCACGGCTCCCGCACCCGGGGCCGGAACAGGTGAGTCCGCAGCCACCCTCAGACATTCTGCTCGTCCACAACGGCTCGTCCCGCACCGGTCGCACCGCCTACGCCAGGGCGGCCGGCATCGTGCGCGCGGGCGGCTACCGGCCCGTGCCCGTGGCCGCGCCCACCGCTGCGGAGCTGTCCCGCCGGCTCGTCGCCGTTCTGCGCGCGGACTCCCCGCGCATCGCGGCCGTCGTCGCGGTGGGCGGGGACGGCATGGCCCACCTGGTGCTGCAGTGCCTGGACGCCCTGCGCCGACAGGGAGTGGACTTCCCCTTCGGGCTCGTCCCGGCGGGCTCGGGAAACGACCTCGCCCGGTTCCACGGCATCCCCGTGGGGGACGTGGAGCGCGCGGCCGGACGCGTGCTGCGCGGTCTCGAGTCCGAGCCCTGCAGCACCGACATGGTCCGTGTGACCTGCGCGGACGGCACCGAGCACCTGTGCGCCACCGCGGTGTGTCTCGGTCTGGACGCCCGCGTCAACGCGCGCGCCAACCGCTGGTCGCGGGTCAAGGTCTCCGCGAAGTACGCCGTCGCGCTGGCCGTCGAGGCGCTGTCCATGCGCGCACGGCGCTACGACCTGTCGTGGACCTCCCCGGACGGCATGCTCCACGCCACGGACCGGGACCTCTCGTTCCTGGTGCTGGCCAACACGTCCTCGATCGGCGGCGGGCTCACCATCCTGCCGGACGCGGACCCCTCGGACGGTGCGCTGGACCTCTTCATGGTCGCGGACGTGGACCCGCTGCGCCTGGTCTGGCGGTTCCCGCAGCTGTTCCGGGGCACCCACCTGGCGCTGCCGCAGGTCTCGGTGGAGCCCGCCGTGTCCGCCTGCGTGGCGGTGCACGGTGCGGCCACCGAGGGCGAGGGGACGCACGAGGCCGCCGCGTACGGCGACGGCGAGCGCCTGGGACCCCTGCCTGTGTCCCTGGAGGTCGTGCCGGCGGCGGTTCAGATCCTCTTCTGAGCGTCCTGCCCCTGCTGAGCACCCTGCCCGTGTTGAACATCCTGCCCCGCGGCGTCCGGATCCCCGCGGGTCACGGTGCCGGGGTCGACGACGCCGTGGCCGCCCCGGTGCCGTCCGCGGCCACGGCGCCGCGCGGCGTCGTCGTCGTTGCCGTCACCGCGCGACGGTAGGAGGCCGAGCGCTCACGGACGGCGCGCACCACGCGAGAGACGAGCCACAGGGCGAACGAGATGGTGGTGACGTAGGGGCTGATCGGGATGTTCCCGCCAAGTGCCAACAGGAGCCCGCCCACCATGGCCAGTTCCGCGAAGAGCACGGAGAGCACCACGGTGCGGCCGGGGCTCGAGGTGAGGTTCATGGCTGCGGCGGCCGGGGTGATGAGCAGTGCCAGCACGAGCAGCGCACCCACGATCTGCACCGACAAGGCCACCGAGATCCCCAGCAGGACCATGAACAGGATGGCGAGCCCGCGCACGGGCAGACCCTTGGCGCGGGCAACGAACGGATCCGTGCTCGCAAACGTCAGTGGCCGCCACACGGCCACGAGCACGGCGAGCACCAGCACCGAGAGCACCACCATGGACGTGAGCTGCAGCGAGGACACCGAGACGATCTGCCCGGTGAGCAGCGAGAGCTTGTTGGAGGAGCGCCCCTCGTAGAGCGAGAGGAAGAGGATGCCCAGGCCCAGGCCGAAGGGCATCAGCACACCCACGAACGAGTTGCCCTCCCTGGCGCGCAACCCCGTGAAGCCCATGATCAGCGCCGCGAGCACGGAGCCCACGAGGGACCCCGTGATCACGTCCGCGCCGATCAGCAGCGCGGCGGCCGCACCCGCGAAGGACAGCTCGGCGATTCCGTGAACCGCGAAAGCGAGGTCCCGCATCATCACGAACGTGCCCACCACGCCGCCCACGAGCCCCAGCACGGCGCCAGCCCACAGGGAGTTGCGCACGAGCACGAGCAGCTCGCCGTAGTCGTCGAAGACGAACACGGAGCTGAGGAAGGAGCTCCAGTCGATCTCGGCCAGGATCACGGGATGATCTCCTCCGGGGAGTCGGTGTGGTGGGTGCTGTCGGAGCGTCCGGCCACGAGGATCCGGCCGTTGCTACGCAGCACCTCGATGTCGGTGCCGTAGAGCTGCGAGAGCACGTCCGAACGCAGCACCTCGTCCGGGGTGCCGATCCGGAACGAGCCGTTGGCGAGGTACAGGATGCGGTCCACGTGGTCGATGATGGGGTTCACGTCGTGCGTCACGAAGACGACGGCGCTGCCGTGGCGCTCGCGCTGCTCGTGGACGAGCTCGCTGACCACGTGCTGGTGGTGCAGGTCCAGAGAAAGCAGGGCCTCGTCGCACAGCATCACGGAGGGATCCGCCGCCAGCGCCTGGGCCACGCGCAGCCGCTGCTGCTCACCGCCGGAGAGCAGTCCCACGGGCGCGTCCGCGTACTCCGTGGCGCCCACCCGCTCCAGGAGCTCGGCCACGCGCCGGTTCACGCGCCGCGGGTGCAGCCGGACGCCCCAGCGGTGCCCGTCCACGCCCTGGGCCACGAGGTCCTTGGCGCGCAGCGGGGTCCGCGCGGGGAAGCCGCGCTGCTGGGGCACATAGCCCACGTGGGCGGCAGCCACGCGCGGTCGGGTTCCGGCCACGGACACGGTCCCGGAGGTCAGGGGCAGCAGGCCCAGCAGCACCTTCAGGAAGCTCGTCTTGCCCGTGCCGTTGGCCCCGAGCACGGCGAGGTACTCCCCCGGTGCCACGTCGAGGTTCAGCCCGGACCACAGGACGCGGTCCCCGAACGCCAGCTCGGCGTCCCGCAGGCTGATCGCGGGCGCGGCGTCCGCCGCCGTGGCCGGTGCGGCCGCGTCGTTCTGCGGTCCGGGCCCGGCGGGGCCGGTGCGTGGTGTGGCTGGCTGCATGGTCCTACTTCGTGAGTGCCTGGGCGACGTGCTGGGCGTTCTGCGTCATCCACTGCTGGTAGTTCTGGCCGTCCGGGATGGTCTCGGTGAACTCGACCACGGGCGTCCCGGAGTCCTGCGCGGCGGTGCGCAGCTTTTCCGTCTGGCCCGTGGAGGTCTGCTTGTTGAACGCCAGCAGCGAGACGTGCTCGCTCTTGACCAGGTCCACGGTCTTGCTGAACACGGCCGGGGAGGCGTCCGACTCGGAGTCGATCGCGGCGGTGAACTTTGCGGGGGTGTCGTCGTGCAGACCGGCGTCCTCCAGAAGATACCCGGGCACCGGTTCGGTGGCCACGTAGCCGCCGGAGGCCCCGATCCTCGAGACCTGGTTCCGCACCGTTCCCAGCTCGGAGGAGACGCGCTTGGCGTTGTCCGCGTAGTAGTCCTTGTTCTCCTGGTCCACCTCGCCGAGCTGCGTAGCGATCGCGTCCACGACCTTCTGCATGCTCTCAAGGTCATACCACACGTGCTCGTTGAAGTCGCCGTGGTCGTGGTGGCCGTCCTCGGCCGCGTGGGAGTGGTCCTCGGCCTCCCGCGTCTGGTCCCCGCTCCGCAGCCCGGAGACGTCGACGGCGTCGACCACGCGCTGGTCCTTGGACGTGAGGCCCGAGAGGAACTCGTCGTACCCGCCGCCGTTCTCCACCACGAGCTCCGCCTCACCCACCCGCAGCCTGTCCTGCGTGGTGGCCTCGTAGGAGTGCGGGTCCTGGGCGCTCGAGTCAATTACTGGGGTGGCTTCGACCTTGTCCCCTCCCACCTGGGAGGTGAGGTCCGAGTACACGGTGGTGGAGGTGACCACGCGGATCTTCCCACCGTCGGAGGATTCGTCCGATCCGCCGGTGGAGCCGTTCGCGCACCCCGCGAGTGTCAGACCCGTCAACGCGGCGAGCGCGACGGCGGCCACGGTGCGCCCGCCGGTGCGAGTGGTGCGTCCTTGGGTCATGGGGTTCCTTCCCGTCGCGATCCCGACCGGGGCCGTGAGAATCGGTGGCACGTGAGCGTGAGCGAGCTTATCACGAACCATTCTCAATTAGCGGCCAGATGAGAACACCCACTCGCGCCCGCGTCGGCACATGGCCCCGCGCCTCACGTCCAAGACTCCGAGCGTGGGCGACCCTCGTCGTAGCCGGACTGCGACTGGACGCCGACAACGGCGCGCGCCGCGAACTGCTCGAGGCTCGCGGCCCCCGCGTAGGTCATCGAGCTGCGCACTCCGGAGGTGATGTGGTCCAGCAGATCCTCCACACCGGGGCGCTGCGGGTCCAGGTACATGGTGGAGTTGGAGATGCCCTCCTCGAACAGGGCCTTGCGGGCACGGGCGAAGCGGTCCTCGCCGATCGTGCGGTGGCGCACGGCACGGGCCGAGGCCATTCCGAAGGACTCCTTGTAGGCGCGTCCGTCCGCGTCCACGTTGATCTCCCCGGGGCTCTCGTGCGTTCCCGCGAACCAGGAGCCGACCATCACCTGACTTGCTCCGGCGGCGAGGGCGAGGGCGACGTCGCGCGGGTGCTTGACACCGCCGTCCGCCCACACGTGTGCGCCGAGGTCCGCAGCGGCCTCCGCACACTCGACGACCGCCGAGAACTGGGGGCGTCCGACCGCCGTCATCATGCGGGTGGTGCACATGGCCCCGGGGCCGACCCCCACCTTCACGATGTCCGCACCGGCCGAGACGAGGTCCCGGACGCCGTCCGCGGTGACCACGTTGCCCGCAACCACGGGGACCTGCGGGTCCAGCGCGCGCACGGCCGCCAGGGCCTCGAGCGCCTTGACCTGGTGCCCGTGCGCGGTGTCCACCACGAGGACGTCCACCCCGGCCGCGAGCAGCCTGGCCGCCTTGCCGAAGACGTCCCCGTTGATGCCCACCGCGGCACCCACTCGCAGCCGCCCGGAGGCGTCCAGCGCGGGCGTGTAGATGGTGGAGCGCACAAGTCCCTGCCGCGACAGCAGTCCCACCACCTCGCGCCCGCGCAGCACGGGCGCGGACTGCACGCGCGCGTCCGAGAGCGTGTCGTAGGCGGCGCGCAGCGCGGCGGGGTCCGAGGTGACGGGAAGCTCCGCCTCCTGCAGCACGGGTCCGTCCGCCCGCGCGAGGTCGCGCAGCTGCGTGAAGCGGTCCACGTCCCGGCAGTCCGAGTCCAGCACGACCCCCGCGTAGCCGCCCTCCTCGTCCGTGACGAGCACGGCACCGTGAGGGCGCTTGTGCATGATGCCCAGGGCGTCGTGGACGGTGCTCGTGCCGGGCAGCACCACGGGGGTCTCGTAGAGCGGGGAGCGGTCCTTGACCCAGGCCGTGACCTCGGCGATCACGTCCAGCGGGACGTCCTGCGGCAGGATGCCCAGTCCGCCGCGCCGCGCCATGGTCTCGACCATGCGGCGGCCCGTCACCGCGGTCATGTTGGCGGCAACCAGTGGGATCGTGGCCCCCGTGCCGTCGCCGGGCGTGAGGTCCACGTCGAAGCGGGACGTCACCCGGGACATGGAGGGCACGAGGAAGACGTCGTTGTAGGTGAGGTCCGTGGTCGGAGTCGTGAGGTAGCGCACGTCACGGGAGTCTACGGTGTCCCCGCCGAGGCCGCGCGGGCCGGGGCCGGGCAGGGCTGCGGGTTAGTGCCGGGTGCGGTGCGGGAGCGCACCGTCGCGGGTGGCACGCGCCCAGCTGCCTTACTAGACTGGAAAGTCGGCACGGCTTTGCGAGCGCGAAGCCACTGCAGGTCAGCCACGGCGGGTAAGCTCCGTGGGAGCCACCAGCGGGCCACGAGGACCAGCTCGCCGCCCGGGACACACAGCACTTACGGAAGAGGCGTATCACTCGTGCCAGAGCAGCCGCAGCACCTTATCCCTGAAGAATTCGCCGGCAACGAATGGCTCGTGGACGAGCTGTTCGAGAAGTACCAGGCGGACAAGAACTCGGTGGACAAGAAGTGGTGGCCCATCTTCGAGCAGATGGACGGCGGCGACAAGCCCTCAGAGGTCGCCTCGTCCTCCCGTCGCAGCGACTCGGACGCGAAGCCCGCGGCCTCCAGCAACCAGGCTTCCGGCGCGCAGGGTTCCGGCAAGCAGGCCTCCCCCAAGCAGAACTCCGCCACTCAGAGCTCCGGCGCGCAGGCATCCGGTGCGAAGAGCTCGGGGACCGGCGCCGCGGCGTCGTCGTCGGCGTCCGCTCCCAAGGCCGCTGCCGCGCCCGAGCGCGCGAAGTCCCCGGCTCCCGCCGCCACCGGATCGAAGGCCAAGGGCCGTCCCGCGGGCGTGGACACCGAGGCCGACGCCGCGGAGGCCTCCGGCACCAAGCGCCCCATCCGTGCACAGCCGGAGGATCACCAGGGCGAGGCGTCCGCGAAGGCCGCCAAGGAGAAGCCGGCCGAGGACACCGTGGTCAAGCTGCGCGGTCCCGCCAAGGCCGTGGCCGCCAACATGGAGGCCTCTCTCACGGTCCCCACCGCCACCACCGTGCGCGCCGTGCCGGCCAAGCTGCTGATCGACAACCGCCTGGTCATCAACTCGCACCTCGCCCGCAACCGCGGCGGCAAGGTCTCCTTCACCCACCTCGTGGGCTACGCCGTCATTCGTGCGCTGTCCAACTTCCCGTCCATGAACGTGATCTACGACGACTCGGACGGAAAACCCGCCGCCGTCCACCCGGCGCACGTAAACTTCGGGATCGCGATCGACATCCCCAACAAGGACGGTTCCCGCAACCTCGTGGTGCCCAACGTCAAGGGCGCCGAGGAGATGTCGTTCCTCCAGTTCTGGACCGCCAACGAGGACATCGTCAAGCGCGGGCGCAACGGGGCGCTCACCATGGACGACTACGCCGGGACCACCGTCTCCCTGACCAACCCCGGCGGCATCGGCACCGTGCACTCCGTGCCGCGGCTGTCCAAGGGCCAGGCGTGCATCATCGGCGTGGGCGCGCTCGACTACCCCGCCGAGTACAAGGGCGCTTCCCCCCGCACGATCGCCCGCAACGCGGTCTCCAAGATCATCACCTTGACCTCCACCTACGACCACCGCGTGATCCAGGGCGCCGGCTCCGGCGAGTTCCTCAAGCTCGTGGAGCACTACCTGCTGGGCGGGGACGACTTCTACGACCACATCTTCGAGGCCCTGCGCATCCCCTACGAGCCCGTCCGCTGGGCCGTTGACAACCAGGTCAACCCCGAGATCCAGATCAACAAGGTGGCGCGGATCCAGCAGCTGATCCACGCCTACCGCGTGCGTGGACACCTCATGGCGGACACCAACCCGCTCGAGTACGTGATGCGCAAGCACCCGGACCTGGACATCCGCACCTACGGCCTCACCCTGTGGGACCTCGAGCGCGAGTGGCCCACCGGCGGCTTCGGCGGCCAGAACCTGCTCACCCTGCGCGTGATCCTCGGCCGGCTGCGGGACGCCTACTGCCGCACCGTGGGTGTGGAGTACATGCACATCCAGGAGCCCGAGCAGCGCGAGTGGTTCCAGTCCAAGCTCGAGCGGGACTACCAGAAGCCGGCCCGTGAGGAGCAGTTCCACATCCTGGAGCGTCTCAACGCCGCGGAGGCCTTCGAGACCTTCCTGCAGACCAAGTACGTGGGCCAGAAGCGCTTCTCCCTGGAGGGCGGCGAGTCCCTGATCCCGCTGCTGGACGCGATCATCTCCGACGCCGCGGACGCCTCCCTCGCGGGCGTGGGCATCGCCATGGCCCACCGCGGGCGCCTGAACGTGCTCACCAACATCGCGGGCAAGTCCTACGCCCAGGTCTTCCGCGAGTTCGAGGGCAGCCAGGACCCGCGCGCCTCCGAGGGCTCCGGCGACGTGAAGTACCACCTGGGCACCGAGGGCGTCTTCACCTCCGACAACGGCAACGAGACCCAGGTCTACCTGGCCGCGAATCCCTCCCACCTTGAGGCCGCGGATCCCGTGATCGAGGGCATCGCCCGCGCCAAGACGGACGTGCTGGGCGCCGGCCCCGAGGGCAACGGCGAGTTCCCCGTGCTGCCCATCCAGGTCCACGGCGACGCCGCCATGGCCGGGCAGGGCATCGTCTACGAGGTCATGCAGATGTCCGGGCTGGACGCCTACAACGTGGGCGGCACCATCCACGTGGTGGTCAACAACCAGGTGGGCTTCACCACCTCGCCCTCCGCGGGCCGCACCTCCACCTACTCCACGGACGTGGGCCGCACGGTGCAGGCACCGATCTTCCACGTCAACGCGGACGACCCCGAGGCCGTGACCCGCGTGGCGCAGCTCGCCTTCGAGTACCGCCAGCGCTTCCACCACGACGTCGTGGTCGACCTCGTGTGCTACCGCCGCCGCGGCCACAACGAGGGCGACGACCCCTCGATGACCCAGCCGCTGATGTACTCGCTGATCGACGGCAAGCGCTCCACCCGCAAGATCTACACCGAGAACCTCGTGGGCCGCGGTGACATCAACCAAGAGGAGGCGGACCGGGCACTGAAGGACTACCAGGAGCGCCTCGAGCGGGTCTTCGCGGAGACGCACGAAGCCCAGAACTCCACGGTTCCCCTGGTCACCGGGGATGCCGCGGCGATCGCCAACATCGAGCGCCCCTCCGCCCAGCAGGCGGACTCCGGGGTGTCCGTGCCCAAGACCACGGCCATCTCCGAGGAGACCGCACGCCGCATCGGCGAGGCCCACGTGGACTTCCCCGAGAACTTCACCATGCACCGCAAGCTGCAGAAGCTCGCGGAGAGGCGCCGGGAGATGACTCTCGAGGGCGGCATCGACTGGGGCATGGGCGAGCTCATGGCCTTCGGCTCCCTCGTGATGGACGGCGTTCCGGTACGGATGTCCGGCCAGGATGTCCGCCGCGGCACGTTCACCCAGCGTCACGCGGTGTTCTTCGATGCCGAGAACGGTGCGGAGTGGACGCCCCTGAACAACCTCTCTGCGGACCAGGCACGGTTCTCGATCTACAACTCCCTGCTCTCCGAGTACGGCGTGCTGGGCTTCGAGTACGGCTACTCTGTGGAGCGCCCCGAGGCGCTCACTGTGTGGGAGGCCCAGTTCGGCGACTTCATCAACGGTGCGCAGACGATCGTGGACGAGTTCATCTCCTCCGCGGAGCAGAAGTGGGGCCAGCGCTCCAACCTGGTCATGCTGCTGCCTCACGGCTTCGAGGGCCAGGGCCCGGACCACTCCTCCGCCCGCATCGAGCGCTTCCTGTCGCTGTGCGCGGAGAAGAACATGATCGTGGCTCAGCCCTCCACCCCGGCGAACCACTTCCACCTGCTGCGGCGCCAGGCGTACTCCCGTCCCCGCCGTCCGCTGGTCGTGGCGACCCCCAAGCAGCTGCTGCGCCTGAAGGCGGCCGCTTCCCCGGTGGAGGAGTTCACGCGCGGCAACTTCCAGTCGGTCATCCCGGACGCCGCGGAGTTCGACGACGCCAAGGTCACGGACGTGATCCTCGTCTCCGGCCGCCTGTACTACGACCTCGCGGCCCAGCGGAAAAAGTCGGACGACCACTCCACCGCGATCGTGCGCGTTGAGCAGCTCTACCCGCTGCCCACGGACGAGATCAAGGCGCAGCTGGACCGCTACCCGGATGCGCGCATCATCTGGGCGCAGGACGAGCCTGCCAACCAGGGCGCGTGGCCGTTCATGGCCGTGAACCTGGTGCCCCAGCTGGACCGCCCCGTCACGCTGGCCTCGCGCCCTGCCTCCGCCTCCCCCGCGAACGGCTCGGCCAAGCGCCACGCCGCCGAGCTGGAGACCCTCGTGCAGCAGGCGTTCGACCGCGGCGAGTGAGATCCCCGTGCGGTGCGCTCCGGTTGCGGGCCGGGGCACACCGCACGCCGGGGCACCGGAACGGATCCTCCGCTGTTCCGCACCCGGCCTGGTCGAGTCCGTGGCAGCGGGGGATCGACGACAGCGCGGCCACCCCGGTCCGCGCGGCAACCCGAAGGATGTAGAAGAGTGGACCAACGCAGGATCCGCATTGTGGCCGTGGGAGACGAACTGCTGGCCGGCGTGGACGACCCCCGCGCGCTCGGCTGGTTCGGCCGCGTCATGGCCCGCACCCCCCGCGACGTCGTCCCGGTGGACGCGTACAACCTCGCGGCGCCGGGCGAAGGCAGCGAGACCCTCAACGAGCGCTGGTTCGACGAAGCGGCACGCCGCTTCGACCCGGCCTGCGACAACCGCCTGGTCATCGCGCCCTCCGTGCTGGACATCGACCTAGGCATCACGTCCGCGCGCTCCCGCCTGAACATGGCGAACATCGTGGACCAGGCCACCCAGAACAACGTCAAGGTGCTCGTGGTGGGGCCTCCCCCCACGCTGGACCCGCAGCGCAACCGCAAGATCGCTGACCTCTCCGCCGCCTACGGGGACGTCACCACCCGCCGCAACCACGTGTACGTGGACACGTTCAACCCCCTGCAGCACCACGAGCAGTGGCGCAAGGACCTCGCCGCGAACCACGGCAACCCGGGACAGGCCGGCTACGGCCTCATCGCGTGGCTCGTGCTGCACCGTGGCTGGTACTCCTGGCTGCAGCTGCCCGAGCCCCGCTGACCCGAGCGGAACCCGGTACGCACACGCACTCCGCGGACGCGGGTCGTTGTCCCCGGTCGCTCGCAACCGTGGCCTGCTCGGGTGGCTCGCACCGGCGCGAGGATGTGAGATACTGACAGACGATGTCCCAGCCAATCACTGCAGGAGGTACATCATGAGCAAGCGTGGACGTAAGCGCAAGGATCGTCGTAAGAACTCGGCAAACCGCGGCAAGCGGCCCAACTCCTGAGGTCTTGCACACGAACCACAGAACGCCCGTGACCGTCATGGTCACGGGCGTTCTGCACGTCCGGGGTTGGAACAGATGACTGTTCAGGCCACCGGGTGCTCCCGGCACTGGGCGTCGATCCGCTCGAGGATCGAGCGCTTGAGCTCCGTGGGCGCCGTCTCGCAGCACGAACGCTTCATGACCGAGCGGATGATGCACTCGAAGTTGTACTCACGCGCGCACTCCGGGCAGTCCGTGAGGTGCGCGTGGATCTCTTCGAGGTCCTCGGTGGTCAGCGCGCCGTCCAGGTACTCGTAGATCCTGCGGATGCGCTCGTCCGTGCAGCCGTTGTGGCACGGTTTGTCGGTCATGTTTTCAGCCTCGATCCTTCGCTGGCGCGCCGTCCTTGCCCTTGCGGGTTTTGGACGTGTCAAATCCTCGTTCCTGGGCGTAGTCGCCCAGTTTCTCTCGCAAAAGCTTGCGCCCCCGGTGCAACCGGGACATCACGGTGCCGATGGGCGTGTCCATGATCTCGGAGATCTCCTTGTACGCGAATCCCTCCACGTCGGAGAAGTAGACCGCCAGGCGGAACTCCTCGGGCAGCTCCTGCAGTGCCCGCTTGACGTCCGAGTCCGGCAGGTGGTCCAGCGCCTCAACCTCGGCAGAGCGCAGACCTGTGGAGGTGTGCGACTCCGCTCGATGCAGCTGCCAGTCCTCCACCGCGTCCGTGTTGGCCTGGCGGGGTTCGCGCTGACGCTTGCGGTACAGGTTGATGTAGGTGTTCGTGAGGATCCGGTACAGCCAGGCCTTGAGGTTGGTCCCGGGTTTGTACTGGTGGAACGCGGAGAACGCCTTGGTGTAGGCCTCCTGCACCAGGTCCTCGGCATCGGAGGGGTTGCGCGCCATGCGCAACGCGGCGGCGTAGAGCTGGTCCACGTACTGCATGGCGTCGCGCTCGAACCGTTCGCGCCGCTGCTGCGTGGACTCCTCCCCGGCGGGCACTTCCTCCGGGTGGTCCACTGCGCGGGAGTCTTGACTTCGCTGATCGTTCATCGTTCCCAAGTCTAGGGTCGCGACCGGCATCTGCAGTGATCACCCCATTCCGTGGCTCGTACGCGGCACGGCACCGTGGGCGCGGCGCCGTCTGTCCATTCGGCATAACACGCCGTCCGCACGCGGGTATTCCCGGGGAGGCACGGGCGCAGGCCGATAGGATGGTCGGTGTGCCCTCCCGGAAGTGCCGGGATGCTAGGAGGAGAACCATGAGCATCGTTCGTCGTCTCGCCCGCCCGCTGCTGGCCACCGGCTACATCGCCGGAGGCATTGATGCGTTCCGCAATTCGTCCGCGGCCGCCCAGCAGCTGGATCCCGTGCTGAAGGCCGTGGAGTCCGCTGTCCCCCAGCTGCGCCCCGTGACCGCCAACCGCGCCGTCGTCGCCCAGGGTGTCGCCGCCGCGCAGGTCACCGCCGCGTCCCTGCTGGCCATCAGCAAGTTGCCCCGCCTCTCGGCCACCGTGCTGCTGGGTACCACCGCGCTCAACGGCTACACCCAGTACCGCTCCGCGGACACGGGCTCTGCCGAGGGCAAGGCCACCCGCCGTGCCGGTCTGCTGAAGAACGTGTCCCTGCTCGGTGCCGTGATGATCGCCGCCGTGGACACCTCCGGCAACCCCTCGCTGGCGTGGCGCGCGAGCCACCTCGCGGACGACGTCCGCAAGAACGCCGCGAAGGTGGGCAAGGACACGAAGAAGAAGCTGGCGCAGGCCGAGAAGGCCGTGCAGGACGCCGTCTCGAACTAGGAGCCGTACCCACGTGACGCCGAGCAACGGCTTGCCGCAGTCCCCAGGCCCGCACTGGCCCGCACCCTGGCGAGACACTCCCGTCTCCGCCACGGTGGCGATCCCCGGGTCCAAGTCCCTGACCAACAGGTACCTGGTGCTCGCGGCGCTGGCCTCCGGGCCCTCGGTACTGCGCAAGCCGTTGCACTCGCGTGACAGCGCTCTGATGGTCGCCGCTCTCGAGCAGCTGGGTGCGGTGGTCACTCCCCTCCCCGATCCCGGCCCCTTCGGCCCGGATCTGAGCGTCACCCCCATGCCGGTGGGCCGCGCGCTCGAGGAGCCCGTGGCGGTGGACTGCGGTCTCGCCGGCACGGTCATGCGCTTCGTCCCGCCGCTGGCCGCACTGCGTGACGGGGCCGTGGACTTCGACGGCGACGCCGGAGCCCGCGTCCGCCCCATGGGTCCCGTGGTCGCGGGGCTGCGCGAGCTCGGAGTGGGCGTCGAGGACGACGGCCGGGGCACGTTGCCCCTGCGCGTTCTCGGAACCGGAGCTGTGTCCGGGGGCACCGTGTCGATCGACGCGAGCGGGTCGTCCCAGTTCGTCTCCGCCCTGCTGCTGGCGGCCGTTGCCTTCGACGCCCCCCTCGTCCTGCGCCACGAGGGCTCGGGGGGCGTGCCCTCCCTGCCGCACGTGGACATGACCGTGGCGGTGCTGCGCGAGGCCGGCGCGGACGCCGAGCGCACTGGTCCCGCCGAGTGGCGGGTGACCCCCGGAGCGATTGCCGGGATGGACGTCACCGTGGAACCGGACCTCTCCAACGCGGGCCCCTTTCTGGCGGCCGCCGTGGTGACCGGCGGCACGGTCAGCATTCCTGACTGGCCTGGGCAGACCACCCAGGGCGGCGACCACTGGCGGCAGATCCTTCCCCGGTTCGGCGCGCAGACTCAGCTGGACGGCACCACCTTCACGGTGAGCGGACCGCAGCAGATCAGCGGCGTGGACCTGGACCTCTCCGAGGCCGGCGAACTGGCACCCACGGTGGCCGCGCTGTGCGCGCTGGCCACCACGCCGTCCCGGCTGCGCGGCATCGCCCACCTGCGCGGCCACGAGACCGACCGGCTCGCCGCACTGAGCGCGGAGCTCAACGCGCTGGGCGGCAACGTGCAGGAGACGCCGGACGGGCTGGTCATCACCCCCGCGCCCCTGCACGGCGGCGTCTTCCACAGCTACCACGACCACCGCATGGCCACCGCCGGGGCGATCCTGGGGCTGCGTGTCCCGGGCATCGAGGTCGAGGACATCGCCACCACGTCGAAGACCCTGCCGGACTTCCCGGTGATGTGGGCCCGGATGCTCGGCTCGGAGGCCTGAACGGTGGCGGGCAGGAGCTGGGACGAATCGGACGTCCGCGTCAGGGCCAACAAGCGGGGCTCGCGTCCCCGCACCAAGCAGCGCCCGGCGCACGACGACGCCGTGATCGCACGTGTCGTCGCCGTCGACCGCGGCCGGTACACGTGCGTGGTGGACGAGGACGGCCCGACCCCGCGCACCGTGCTGTGCGTCCGGGCCAAGGAGCTGCGGCGTCAGCCCATCGTGCCCGGGGACCGTGTGGGAGTGGTCGGAGACGTCTCCGGAGAGGCTGACACCCTGGCCAGGATCGTGCGGATCGAGCCCCGTTCCACGGTGCTGCGACGCAGCGCGGACGACACCGACCCGGTGGAGCGGGTGATCGTGGCCAACGCGGACCGTCTGGTGCTCGTCCTCGCCGCCGCCTCCCCCACGCCTCGCACCGGATTCGTGGACCGCGGGCTCGTGGCCGCCTGGGACGCCGGCATCACCCCCGTCGTGTGCATGACCAAGACGGACCTCCAGGATCCCGCGGAGTTCCTCGAGCACTTCGAGGACCTCGACGTCCTCACGGTGACCACGCAGCGCGCCACGGAACGCGGTCAGCGCCCCGAGGCCGGTCTGCACGACACCTCGCTGGAGGTCTCCCCCGAGTCCCTCGACAGGCTGCGCGCCGTCCTGGACGGGCACGTGAGCGTGTTCTTGGGGCCCTCCGGCGTGGGGAAGTCCACGCTCGTCAACGCGCTCACCGGTTCTCAGCGCGCCACCGGCGGCGTCAACGACGTCACCGGCCGCGGGCGGCACACGTCCTCCTCCGCGCTGGCCCTGACCGTCCCGGGCACCCGCCCCGGCACGTGGGTGGTGGACACCCCCGGCATCCGCTCGCTCGGACTCGCGCACGTGGCGGAGGAGGACCTCCTCAACGCGTTCACGGATCTGGTCCCCGCCACCGCGGACTGCCCCCGCGGGTGCCTGCACACGGAGGACTCCCCCGGCTGCGCGCTCGATGCGTGGGTGCACCGGCCGGAGGCCTCACCCGCCGCCCCCGGAAGGCTCGAGTCCCTGCGGCGCCTGCTGGCGGCGTCGCGCGGGGAGACACAGCGGGGCGACAGCGAAAAGCGGCTCGGACAAGCGATAACGTAGGGACATGCGAGCACCCAGCAACCACACGGACGACCTGCGCCTGGCCCACATCCTGGCGGACTCCGTGGACGGCCTGACCATGAAGCGCTTCAAGTCCCAGGACCTCACGGTGGAGACCAAACCGGATCTCACGCCCGTGACGGACGCGGACCGGGAGGCGGAGCAGATCATCCGCTCGCA
Source organism: Kocuria sp. UBA5001 (assembly GCF_002398425.1). Classification (NCBI taxonomy): domain Bacteria; kingdom Bacillati; phylum Actinomycetota; class Actinomycetes; order Micrococcales; family Micrococcaceae; genus Kocuria; species Kocuria sp. UBA5001. The sequence continues at coordinate 16,927 of NZ_DGYR01000007.1, read as the reverse complement.
GCTGGGACGCATCCGCAACCGTGACGCCGTGATCGGCGAGGAGTTCGGCACCACGGGCTCCGGAGGCCGGCAGTGGGTCGTGGATCCGATCGACGGCACCAAGAACTACGTCCGCGGCGTGCCCGTGTGGGCCACGCTCATCGGCCTCGTGGAGGACGGCGAGGTGGTGCTGGGCGTGGTCTCCGCACCCGCCCTGAACCGCCGCTGGTGGGCAGCCAAGGGCTCCGGCGCGTTCACCGGCCGCTCCCTCTCCCAGGCCCAGCGCCTGCACGTGTCCTCGGTGTCCACGCTCCAGGACGCCTCCCTGTCCTACTCCTCGCTCGGCGGCTGGCGGGACCTCGGCGTGCGCGACCGCTTCCTGGATCTCACGGACACCGTGTGGCGCACCCGTGCCTACGGTGACTTCTGGTCCTACTGCCTCGTGGCGGAGGGCGCGGTGGACATCGCGTGCGAACCCGAGCTGAACCTCTACGACATGGCCGCGCTCGTGCCGATCGTGACCGAGGCCGGCGGGCGGTTCACGTCCCTCGCCGGGGAGGACGGCCCCTTCGGGGGCAACGCCCTGGCCACGAACGGCCTCCTGCACGACGCCGCTCTGGACGCCCTCGGCACCCGCGAGTCCTGAGCCGGGAGCGGCCGCCCTCACGCTCCGGTCGATTCCCGCACGCGCCCCGGAGCGCGTGCGTCACAGCCAGGCACGAACGGGCAGGCGCGAAGGGCATGGCGAGAAGAACCCGGACACGGAGAGCCGGGTACGAAGACCCGGACACGACGACGCCCGGCACCGCTGCGAACAGCTGTGCCGGGCGTCGTCGTACCGGGAGCAACGGCGTGGACCGTGACCGGCCCCGCCAGGGACCCCGTCAGGAGTCGATCGAGGTGCCCAGCCTCTCGTTGATGCACTGCTCCATCTGGGTCTGGTCCTGCTGCTGGGCGTACTGCATGCAGTCGCCCATCGAGCCCATGACCCACACGAAGATGGCGGCCATGAACGCCCCGCCGATCAGCGCGAGGGCCGAGAGCACGATGCCCACGATGGCCAGGGCCGGGGAGTCACGGCGGGACTTGCGGATCTTGACCAGGCCGATGATGCCCAGCACCAGGCCCACCAGGCCCAGCAGGCCGCCGAGTCCGAAGAACCAGAAGGTCAGGATGCCGAGGATTCCCAGCACGAGGGACGCGATCGCCAGGCCCTTGCCTGGCACCGGGCCCTGCTGGTAGCCGTTGTAGCCCTGTCCGTAAGACTGCTGCGAGTAGTCGTTCTGGTAGTGCGTGGGGTACCCGCCGCCGGTCTGGTTCCCGTAGCCCTGGCCCGAGTAGTCCTGCTCGCCCGTGCCGGACTGGACGCCGTAGCCCTCGTTGCCGTACCCCTGGTTGCCGTATCCCTGCTGGGTGCTGTGCTCGCCGTAGCCGTTCTGCGAGTAGCCCTGCTGGGGCCCGGCGGGCTCGCCGTAGCCGCCCCGGTAGCTGGAGCGGTCCGCACCCTGGTGGCCGGCGTCCCCGTACTGACCGGTTGTGGCGTGGTCCCCGTACTGGCCGTACTCGGGCTGGGTCTGCCCCGCGGTCTGGGAGCGATCCTCGGAGTACTGGCCGTACCGGGGCTGCTCGCGGTCGGAGGCCGACGAGGAGCCGGACTGCTCGGAGGGACGTTCGCTCATGGCGGCGCCTGCCTTTCGGTGGTGGTGGTCCGTTGCGGACTCCAGTCTTTCACACGGGGCTCTGCGCCCGCGGGTTCCCGATACCCGTGCAGCGGGGCGGGCGCATGAAAAAAGCCTGGGTCGCGAGGTCGTGTGCACGACGTCGCGGCCCAGGCCGTTCCAGTGGAGATGGGGGGAATTGAACCCCCGTCCGATGCAGCTTTGTCAGGGCTTCTCCGGGTGCAGTGTGCTTGCAGGTTTCTCAGTCCCGGCCATCTCGCACACGAGTGGCCGCCGGACTCAGTCACGTAAAAGTCCCCTGGACGTCCGTGACGTACGTCCAGAGCAGTGACCTTCTAGCTGATGTCAGATTCCAGGTCGAAGGTGTACCTGGGCTGACAGACTGCTGTCGCTACTTACGCAGCGAGAGCGAAGTCAGTGCGCTTGGATTTGGCACTTATATTTTTACAGAGAGCGTTTACGAGATAACTCTGTGTCCTCGACCCGCTTCCCCTGTCTCAACTCACATCGTCGAAACCGATCATCCCCGTATTCATTTTTCAATGAGCCCCACGTGCCTCCGGCACTGGGTACCGGACCACCTCGTGGACACACAAGAATACGTCCGCACCTCACCGCACGTCAACAGGTCGCCCGGGCCGAAAGGGACGAGGTCTCCCGTGCGGCCCTTGCCCGCTCCCCCGCCGTGGCCTACGGTGGGGGCCATGTCCCGATGAGCCCTTCTGAACTCCCCGCGCCCGAGGCCGCTGCCCGGCGGGGACCGCGCCCATCCCAGGACTCTGATGACCACCACACAGCTGCGCACACCCGTCTCCGCCCACGGCGCCTCCGCCCACCTCACGGTGGACGGCGTCTCCTGCTCCTACGGGACCCACCGGGTCCTCACGGACGTCTCCTTCACGGTCCCGGCCGGTCGCCCCACGGGTCTGATCGGCGAGAACGGCTCCGGCAAGAGCACCCTGCTGCGCATCATCGCCGGCGTCCAGGATCCCGATGCCGGCACCGTGCGCTTCTCCGTACCCGGTGGCTCCCCCGTGCGCGTGGGTCTGCTGCACCAGGAACCGCCCTTCTCCCCCGCCGAGACCGTGGCGGACGCCGTCGAGACAGCGGTGCGGCACCTGCGCGACGTGGCGCGCGCCGTCGACGACGCCGCCCGCGCCCTCGCCGCCGCCCCGCAGGACGAGCGCGCCGCCACCGCCTACGCGCACACCCTCGAGGAAGCCGAGCGCACGGGAGCGTGGGACGTGGACACCACCATCTCCACGGTTCTGGAGGGCCTGGGCCTCGGGGGAATCCCCCGGGACCGGCCCACCGGGGAGCTCTCCGGCGGGCAGCGCGCCCGGCTGTCCCTGGCGTGGACCCTGCTCCGCGCCCCGGACGTGCTGCTGCTGGACGAGCCCACGAACCACCTGGACGACGCGGCGATCGGCTTCCTCTCCGCCACCCTGCGCGAATGGCGAGGGCCAGTGCTCTTCGCGAGCCACGACCGCGCGTTCCTGGACGAGACCGTCACCTCGCTCGTGGACCTGGACCCCACCCCGCAGCCGCACGCCACCACCGGCGACCTCGTGGGCGACGGCACGGGCACCGGCATCGGCGTCACCCGGTTCAGCGGCAGCTACTCCCAGTACGTGCTCTCCCGCATGGACGCCCGCGAGCGCTGGGAGCGCACCTACCGGGACGAGCAGGAGCGACTCAGGGAACTGCGGGCCGCCGTGAAGGACCAGCACACCGTGGGGCACGCGGGACGCGGCCCCCGCACGGAGGCGCGGGCCGCCAAGAAGTTCTACGCGGACCGCAACGCCACGGTGGTCTCCCGCCGCGTGAACGACGCCCGCGCCCGGCTGGCCGAGCTCGAGGAGAAGCAGATCCGCAAGCCACCCGCCGAGCTGTTCTTCCGCGGTCTCACAGCCGCCGACCCCGCCGCGGAGCACCGGCTGCGGGCGTCAGGACCAGCGGTCACGGCCGTCGACGCCTCGGTGGAGGGACGCCTCGCCCCCGTGTCCCTGAGCGTGGGTGCCGGTGAGAAGTGGCTGCTCACCGGATCCAACGGCGCGGGGAAGTCCACGCTGCTGGGGTTGCTCTCGGGTCGGCTGGGTCCCACCGGCGGCTCGGTGCACACCGCACCCGGGCTGCGCGTGGGGATGCTGGGCCAGGACGACACCCTGGCCACCGCCGATCCGGACAGCACGGTGGCCGCCGTCTACCGGAACATCGTCGGCACAAAACGGGCCGAGGCGGTACCCCTGGGAACCTTCGGGCTGCTGGCCGGGCGGGACGAGAACCGTCGGCTCGGCGAGCTCAGCGTGGGTCAGCGGCGTCGACTCGCCCTGGCGGTGCTGCTCGCGGACCCGCCGCACGTGTTGTTGCTGGACGAGCCCACCAACCACTTCTCACTCGTGCTCGCCACGCAGCTCGAGGCGGCGGTGCCGAACTACCCGGGGACCGTGGTCGTGGCCTCCCACGACCGCTGGTTGCGCAGGAACTGGACCGGCCGGCACCTCGCACTGGAGGTACCGGCCGGGACGCCGTGAGTCGAAGGGCTCAGCCGCGCATGTTGCGGTAGCGCATGGCGCGCTGGGCCTCGCGGTTGTCCTGCTTCTCGCGCAGGGTCTGGCGCTTGTCGTACTCGCGCTTGCCGCGCGCCACCGCGATCTCCACCTTCACGCGCTTGCCGTGCACGAAGTACAGGGACAGCGGGATGATGGTGTAACCGGCTTCGCGCGTCTTGCCCGCGATCTTGTCCAGCTCGGAGCGGTGCAACAGCAGCTTGCGCCGCCGCCGCGCGGAGTGGTTCGTCCACGAGCCCTGCAGGTACTCAGGGATGTGGGCGTGCTCGAGCCACAGCTCACCGCGGTTGTCGAACTGGCAGAACGCGTCCACCAGGGACGCCCGCCCCATGCGCAGCGACTTCACCTCCGTGCCCATGAGCGCCAGACCGGCCTCATAGGTGTCGTAGATGTTGTAGTCGTGGCGCGCCTTCTTGTTGTTGGCCACGATCTGGCGGCCGTCATCAGCGTTCTTCTTGGCCATCGGCCTGTTCTTTCCTCACTGCTCCCCCGGTCCCCGTGCACGCTACGGCCCCCACCCTCGGGGACCGACGACGCCGCGCGGCCGGTGAGAGTCTCTCAGCTCTCGTCGTCGCGGCGCGCCCCTGCACGCCAGCGAATGCCTTCGTCGATGAAAGAGTCGATCCCGCCGTCGAACACGGAACTGGGATTGCCCTCTTCGTAGTTGGTGCGCAGGTCCTTGACCATCTGGTAGGGGTTCAGCACGTACGAGCGCATCTGGTCGCCCCAGGACGCCTTCACGTCCCCCGCCATCTCCTTCTTCTTGGCGTCCGCCTCCTCCTGGCGCTGCAGGAGCAGACGGGACTGCAGCACGCGCAGCGCGGCCGCACGGTTCTGGATCTGCGACTTCTCGTTCTGCATCGACACCACGATCCCCGTGGGGATGTGGGTCATGCGCACGGCGGAGTCGGTGGTGTTCACGGACTGCCCACCGGGGCCGGACGAGCGGAACACGTCCACCTTCAGCTCGGTCTCGGGGATCTCCACGGTGTCGTCCGACTCGATGAGCGGGATGACCTCCACCGCGGCGAACGAGGTCTGGCGCCGCCCCTGGTTGTCGAACGGGGAGATGCGCACCAGACGGTGGGTGCCGGCCTCCACGGACAACGTGCCGAACGCGTACGGGGCCTTGACCTCGAACGTGGCGGACTTCAGCCCGGCCTCCTCCGCGTAGGAGGTGTCCAGCACCTTGGTGGGGTAGCCGTGGCGCTCGGCCCAGCGCAGGTACATGCGCATCAGAATCTCCGCGAAGTCGGCGGCGTCCACGCCGCCGGCACCGGAGCGGATGGTGACCACGGCCTCGCGCTCGTCGTACTCGCCGGCCAGCAGGGTCTGGATCTCCAGCTCGGACAGCGCCTTGCGGATGGACTCGAGCTCCACGGCCGAGGCGTCCCGGGTCTCCTGGTCGTCCTCGTCCTCCGCGAGCTCCACCATGACCTCGAGGTCGTCGATGCGCCCGTGGATCTTGTTCAGCCGGTCCACCTTGCTCTGCGCGTGGGAGAGCTGGGACGTGACCTTCTGGGCCTCCTCCGGGTTGTCCCAGAGGTCCGGGGCCGCCGCCTGCTCCGAGAGGTCCGCGATCTGCGTCTTCATGGACTCGACGTCGCTGACCGCCGCCACGGAGTCGTAGGTGGCGCGGAGGGCACGGATTTCTGCAGCGTAGTCAATGGAGGCCATGGCAGACCACTTTACGTCATGGCCCGCGGGCCCCGGGAGCCGGTAGGCTCGGATCCACCCCGCCTGCTCACCGAGGAGACCGTCGATGGAACGTCCTGCAGTGCTCGCACTCGTCCTGGCGGGAGGCAAGGGCTCCCGTCTGGGCGCACTCACGGAGCACACCGTCAAACCTGCCCTCTCGGTGGGCGGCACATACCGCCTCATCGACATCTCGCTGTCCAACCTGGTGCACTCGCACATCACGGACGTGTGGCTGGTGCAGCAGTACCTGCCCCACGACCTCAACTTCTACATGGCCGGTGGCCGCCCCTGGGACCTGGACCGCTCCCACGGCGGGCTGCACGTGCTGCCTCCCTACGAGGGGGCGGACGGGGAGGGCTTCGCCACGGGCAACTCGGACTCCATCTTCCGGCAGGCCGCGGTCATCCGGGAGGCGGCCCCGGACCTCGTGCTGGTGCTCTCCGCGGACCACCTCTACACCGTGGACTTCAGGGACGTCGTCGACACCCATCTGGGCCGGCGCGCTGACCTCACGATGGTCACCACTGAGGTCACGGAGGACCCCTCCCGCTACAGCGTGGTCCAGACCTCCGAGTCCGGGGAGGTCACGGGCTTCGAGTACAAGCCCGAGGCACCCTCGGGGCATCTGGTGGCCGGGGAGATGTTCCTCTTCACCACGGACGTGCTGCTGGACTCGCTCGAGACGCTGCACGATCAGCTGGGCCAGCTCGGCGACTACGGCGAGGACCTCATCCCCCACGTCCTGGAGCACCACAGGGTGGTGGAGCACCGCCACAGCGGGTACTGGATGGACCTGGGGACCGTCCAGTCCTTCTGGACCGCCCAGCAGCAGCTGCTCGACGGCGACGGCGCGGTCCTGGACGACCCCTCCTGGCCCGTCTGGAGCGGACAGCTCCCTCTGCTCCCCGCATTCGTCGACGACGACGCCGCGGTCATCCGTTCCCTGGTGGCTCCCGGCTCGCACGTGGCCGGTACGGTGGATCACTCGGTGCTCGGGCAGAACGTGACGGTGGAGCACGGTGCGGTGGTGCGCAACTGTGTGCTGCTGGACGGTGTGCACGTGGGCTCCGGCGTGGAGCTGGTGAACGTGGTCGCGGACACCGGAGCACACGTGAGCGGCGGCTCCCGGCGCGGATCCTCCCAGCACGTGACGGTGATCGACCGATCCGGTGCCGTCGCGGACCGTGAGCCGTTCGACACCTCCGCCGCACTGCCCCGGAACTGGGAACAGTACTGACAAGTCCTCCCAGTCCTCTCACCCGAAAGGCCTCTGCCATGCGACGTCCATCCCGCGCCACTCTCGGTCCCGCGCTGCGGCGGGAGCTGTTCCGCACGGTGCGCCACCAGGCCGTCCGCCGCGCGGGCGGTGTGCTCCCCCTGATCGGGCTGTACCGCCGCTACGGTGCATTACGCCAGGTGGCGCGAAACCTCCGGAGTCGCTGACCACGCCCGCTGCCCTGTCCAGCGCCAGCAGTGCGGCCGGAATGCGGGTGAGCACGCCGAGGATCAGCGCAATGCCGCCGACCAGTTCGACGGTGATCGCGAAGGCCGCGGACGCGGTGGACGCGCGGACGCCTATGCCCTCGAAGCTCTGTGCGGTGCCGGAGAAGCGCCACTCCGGGACATCTTGCCAGCCATGCATCAGAAACGTGTTGCCCAGGACCACGCGCAGCACGAGCAGGCCCGGGGCCACCGCGTGGTAGTGCCAGATGCGGCGCACGGGGCGCTCGGCGGGGGCCGAGGTGGCGGACGCGGGACGGGTTTCGGCACCGTGTCACACGGCGTCATGCCTCAGCGACGCATCACGGCCCGGGCATCCCCGGTGGCGCTGATGGGCACACCGGCGGGCACGACGACGTTGACCACAGGCGGGTGGACCACAGCAGTCAGCGAGACCTGAGCCGTCGTCCCGTCCGTGGAGCCGGTGGGCCCGCCCACCGCCAGGCCGCTCACGTCGTGGAACGCGCCGACGGTTCCGAGGTAGCTCGTGGCGGCCCCGGAGACGCCCTCGTCCGTGAGGATGGGCGTGGGCGGACCCGAGCCGGAGCGGTCGACGTCGGTGAAGGTGTCCGCCGCCGCACCCGCCGCGCGGTCCGCGAGAGACTGCAGCTGCCGCTGGCCCACGTACACGCTCGTGATCGCGAGGACAGTGACCACCAGCAGCAGCGAGACGAGGGCGAAGCCGATCAGCACGATGGTGGTCTGGCCCGCGTCCGGGTCCTCGTCAGGTTCCGCCGCCCATCGCGAGCGCAGCAGCGTGAACGGACCGGAACGCCCGCGCCCCGCCGTCGTCAGCACCGGCCTCACGAGTACCGCCCCGCGATCACGGAGACGTCCGCCGACAGGTTCGCGACCGTGGCCGTCGCGAATCCGGGCATGCCCGGCAGGCCCACGCGGATGCTCGCGTGGACGCGCGCCACCGCACCCGGGGAGGCGCACGTGCCGTCCGAGCAGTCCACCGTGACCGTGAGGTCCTGCGGGGCGAAGCCGTGGTCCTGCGCGGCCACGGCGGCGACGTCGTGGATGCCCGTGCGGTCCACGTCCTTCGCCTCCAGCACGGAGATCGCCTGACCCGCCTGCTCGGCCGCGGCGACCACCGCGAAGGACGCCGCCTGCACCCGGGCGACGGTGACCACCAGGTAGATGACGGGGATGAGCAGCAGCAGGCCGAGCCCGATGAACTCCACGATGGCGCTGCCCCGGTCCGGGTCGTCGTCCACGAGCGGTTCCTGCCTCGCCTCAGGAGTCCATGTCCACCGCATGGCCGCTCACCTCCAGTCCCTCGGGAGGGCCGAGGCTTGCGAGCACCGGCAGCGGGGCGACGACGTGGATCTCCACCGCGGGCAGCGCACCCACGCTGGTCCGGGACACCGAGATCTCCTGCGCGTAGCGCTCCCCCACGGTGTCCGCGATGATCCCGCGGGTGCGCTCGGCGCCGTCAGCGTCGGTGCGGTCCGCGAGGCTCGCGTACCGGGCACCCGTCGCGGCGGCGTCGATCAGGGTGTTGCGCACGTGCAGGGCAAATCCCACCTGGAGGATGATCCCGAACAGGATGCTCGCGAGCGCCAGCACCATGACGTACTCCGCCACGGCGCTGCCCTCGTCCACGGCCAGCGCTCCCCCCGTGCCCGCGCGGCGGGGCGCGAGAGGCTCAGAGACCGGAGACCCTGTTGATGGCATCCTGGAACAGCCCCTCCAGCGCCGGGCGTGCGATCAGCAGCAGCCCCGCCACGAGCACGGCGGACATCAGGGTGAGCATGACCCAGCCGGGCACGTCTCCCCGGTCGGCGTCGTCCTCCCCGGCTTGCAGCCGCGCGGGCACCGCCGTGGTGAGTAGCCAGCCCAGCAGGGCGAGCGGACGGATCAGGTGCTTCATGGGTTTCTCCTTCGTGGAAGTGGGGCGGGGACTGCGGTTCAGAACCCCAGGTTGAGGACCGCAAGGCCCGGGAAGACCGCGAACGCCACGCTCAAGGGCAAGATGAAGAACACGACGGGCACGAGCATGGCGATCTCCTTCTTGCCCGCGATCTCCATCAGGACGCGCTTGTCGTGGTCGCGGACGTCCTGGGCCTGAGCGCGCAGCACGTCCGCGAGCGGAGTGCCCCGCTCGATGGCCACCACGATGCCGTCCACGAAGCGTCCCAGGGCGACCACGTCCGTGCGGGCCGAGAAGTCCTGCAACGCCGTCGTGAGCCCGGCACCGGCCCGCGTCTGGGCGAGGACGGCCCGGAACTCTCCCGCGAGCTCCCCCTCCGCCACGCGGCAGACCCTCTCGAGCGCACCCACGGTGCTCTCCCCAGCACCCACCGCGAGCGCCATGAGCTCCGCCACGGCGGGGAACTCGGCAAGCATCCGTTTCTCCCTGCCGCGGATGCTGCGGGTGAGCAGGTCGTTGCGCAGCCACACGCCCACCCCGGCACCCAGCACGGCCCCGACGGCGAGGATCGCGACGTTCACGTCCTCCCGCAGCACCAGGGCGACACCGAGGGCGCAGCCAGCAACGGCGCCCGCCACCGCGCAGAGCACCTGCTCGGCCCGGTAGTCCATGACGTCCTTGCGGCAGCCGCCCCGCACGAGCCGGCGGGTCAGGACGTCCGCGTTGGAGAACAGGGGCGCGGCACGCCGCAGGAGCCATTCCATGGCCGCGCCCCCGACCGCACCGGCCAGCGCCGTGCCGCGGGTCTGCCGGGAGGACCACGCGGGATCGCTCAAGCCGTTCGCCAGCTCGGCGGCGCGCAGCTGGGGTGCGATGCGCTCCGCGAAGCCCGGCACGCCCACCGCCCGGGTGGCGACCAGCACGAGCCACAACCCCAGGGCAAGGATCGCACCGAGCAGGGCGGAGACCACGGTGGCGTTCATCGCAGCACCCGCCGTTCGGTGGGCAGCGCGCCGAGGCGCAGCATCAGCTGGTAGGCCACCACGGACACCGCGAGGCCTCCCAGGAGGACGGCGGCACCGACCGCTGTGTTGTACGCCTGGACCGCGGCGGGCTGGGTGGCCATCAGCGCGAGGATGAGCCACGGGGCGGCCACGGAGAGCCTGGCGGCGTTGACGGTCCAGGACTGCCGGGCCACGAGCTCGCTGCGGGTGCGCTCGTTCTCGCGCAGGAACTCCGAGAGCGTCCCCAGCAGCCGGCCGAGATCCGTGCCGCCCACCTCGCGGGTGACCCGCAGGGCCTCCACAATGTTGTCCGCCACAGGATCGGCCAGGCGCTGCTTGAGCATCGTGAGCGATCCGTGCAGCTGACCACTCGCACGGTAGTCGGCGGCGAACCGCGCGAAGGCTGGCCGCAGCGGTTCCGGGCCGCGGTACTGCAGCTGCATGAGCGCCTCCGGCAGCCCCATGCCCGCCCGGATCGCCGAGCGCAGGTGGTCCACGACGTCCGGCCACACCTCACGGAACACGGCGGTGCGACGACGGGCGCGGCGGCGCACGAACCAGAGCGGAGTGCACAGGGACACCAGGAAGACACAGAGCCCGAAGACTGCGGCGGAGGTCAGCGCCAGCACCAGGACGCCCGCGACCAACGCGAGCAGGACGCTGAGACCCGCGAACGCGGCGAGCGAGACCCCGGGAAGGTCCGCCTGGACCATCAGGGTGCGGAACGTGCCCGTGCGCGCGTGTCGGGTGCGCGGGGCAGGCCGCCGGGTCCAGAAGGACCACCACACCAGGAAGACTCCCGTGCCGAGCAGGGCTCCGAGCAGCGCGCTCACCGGGGGACCCGTCCCGCACGCCCGCTCGACGCGTCACCTCGTGGACCAGTGCCGTTGCCGCGCGGGCCGGAACTGCCCCGGCGTGGACCGGCGCCGTTGCGGCGTGCGCCGGAAGCTGAGCCGCCCGCGCTGCTCACTGCCGCGACGTCCCCGGCCGAGGACCCTTCCCCCGTCTCGTGAAGTGATCCGCCGAGAGTCCACACCGGCTCCGAGGTGCCCTCGTCCCCGGGGCCCGGGGCGGCGTCGTCGTGGAGGAGAACCGCCGGCGAGTACCCGGCGCGCACGAACTTGTGCGCCGCGGGCACCTCGGAGGCGACCGCTCGCAGGATGCCGTCCCGCAGCTGGAAGACGGGGTAGGTCTCGATCACCCCGTTCTCCACCCGGTTGCCGACTCCCAGGATTTCGGCCACGCAGCGGTGCCCGTCCGGGGCACGGTGGCAGTGGACCACCATGTCGAAGCACGAGGCCACGGTGGGCACCACGAACGCGCTGCTGATGTTCTCGCCCGCGAGCAGCGGCAGGGTGCAGATCTTGGTGACGGCGTCCCGGGCCGAGTTCGCGTGGATCGAGCACATCCCCGGCAGACCCGCGTTCAGCGCGATCAACATGTCGAGGCTCTCAGCCTCCCGGACCTCCCCCACCACGAGGCGGTCGGGGCGCATCCGCAGCGCCTCCTTCACGAGCCGCCGCAGCGGGATCTCACCGGTCCCCTCCAGGTTGGCCTGCCGGCACTGCATGCCGACGACGTCGCGCAGCGCCACCTTGAGCTCGAAGACCTCCTCCACGGTGATCACCCGCTCCCGGGGACCGATCGCCGCGCACAGACAGTTGAGCATGGTGGTCTTCCCCGCCTGCGTGGCCCCCGAGACCAGGACGTTCAGGCCGGAGTCCACCGCGGCGTGCAACAACTCCGCCGCCTGCACCGTCATCGAGCCGAGGGCCACGAGGTCTTGCAGCCGACGTGCCCGGGCCACGAACTTGCGGATGTTGACCGCCCAGTGCGCCCGGGTGACGTCAGGAATGACCACGTGCAGCCGGGAGCCGTCCGGTAGGGACGCGTCCACGAACGGGGAGCTGAGGTCCAAACGCCGGCCGGAGGACTTCAGCATCCGCTCCACGAGGGTGCGCACCTGGGGCTCACTCAGCACGAGACTCGTCAGCTCGGACTCCCCGCCGCGTGCCACGTACACCTCGGCCGGTGTCAAGACTGAGCTAGAATCTCTTTTATGGACGCTGTCATCTACGCCCGCATCAGCCGTGACGCTGAGGGCACAAGCCTGGGTGTGAACCGTCAGCTCGAGGACTGTCGGCAGGCCGCGAGCGCCCGCAGGTGGGCCGTGGTCCATGAGTACGTGGAGAACGACACCTCCGCCACCCGGGCGAAGGTCCGCCCCCAGTACCAGCAGATGCTCCGGGACCTCGCCAACGGGATCGCCGGCGCGCTCATAGTGTGGGACGTTGACCGGCTCACCCGCACACCCCGCGAGCTCGAAGACGTGATCGACCTCGCCGACGCCCACAACATCGCGCTGGTGTCCATCGGCGGGGAGATCGACCTTGCAACTCCACAAGGCCGAATGACGGCCCGTATCAAGGGCAGTGTGGCGCGGCATGAGACGGACCAGATGGCGCGACGTATCCGCCGTAAGCAGCGTGAACGGGCCGAGCAGGGCCTCCCTAATGGGCTGTGCCCGTTCGGGTGGCGCCGGGTCTACGACGACCAGGGACGCCGCGCAGGGAGCCGTGACGTGGCGTATGCGCCCGAGGCGGAGCAGATCCGCGACGGGGTATCACGACTGCTTGCCGGTGAATCGGTCCGGTCCATCGCCCTGCGTTGGAACACGGAGGGGTTACCCACTCAGCGGGGCAACGGATGGAGGACTGGCACGGTCCGGCAGACCCTCCGGCGGGCCGCGAACGCTGGGCTCCGTGAGCACAAGGGTGAGATTTTTCCCTCCGAGGTGATCGAACCGCTCATCACCGAGGACGAGTTGCACCGGGTACGGGCGCTCCTGGCGGACCCGGGGCGCCGAGTGCACCACGGCACCACCCCCGCCTACCTATTGACGGGGATCGCCGAGTGCGGCCGGTGCGGCGGCAAGATGCGCTACTTGAAGAGCAGAGGCCGTGACGGCATGCCCTCCTACGGGTGCCGAGACTGCACCAGGGTGGCCCGCTCCATGGGCCTAGTGGACGCCGTGGTGGAGGGCGCGATCCTGGGGCGCCTGCAGCAGCCTGACGTCCTCGAGACGCTCCCCACGATGGATCCAGCCCGGGGGGACGATCTGCGCTCGCAGGCCGAGGCGCTTGAGGCCAAGCTGTCCGAGGCCGCGGACTTGTTCACGGCGGGCACGATCACTGGTGAGCAGTTGTCCAGGATCACCGCTGGGGTCCGCCCCCAGTTGGAGAGGGCCCGGGCACAGTTGGCGGACCTGACACCGGCGAGCGCCGCGGCCGCGATAGCCGGTGAGGATGCAGTGGCCCGCTGGGAGGACGCCACCCTGCTGGTGAAGCGGGAGATCGTGGACACCCTGATGACCGTGACCATCCTGCCCGCCGGGCCGGGGCGGGGACGAGACCCCGAATCCGTGAAGATCGAATGGAAGGCATGAGCATGGAGATCACCCCCGCCTGGGACAACTCCCAGCGCACCTACATACACGAGGGCAGCTACTTCGTGACCCCGAAACTTCCCGCGTCCGAGGGTGAAGTTCTCGTACGGTGCACCGATAGTGGACAGCATCCGTCCCGAGAGTTGGGGCGCGGCCGGTGGGAGGAAGTGGTCTCGGGAAACGAGTCCCCCGCCTCACTGGTGTTCTGGGGAGCCCCGCTCACCGTGCACGGGAGGCCACGTTTCGTCCCCCAGGTGCGGATGTTCGACCACAAGCACCAGGACTCGGTGGCCTCGAAGCGGGGCGACGCTATCGACTACGCACCCAACGACTTCACTGACCTCAACGCGGACGACCCTGGGAAGATGGGCCCTGACATGAGCATGGGCAAGTCCGAGTTCCGTTGCCCGACCTGTCGGCGCCGGGTGGTCTTGTCGCCAGCGAAGCTGGAGATGTACGTCTTCTTGGACCTGGTTGCTCGCAACGTTTCGGACGGCGAGCGCGCTCTGGTGGACGTGTCCCGGTTGCGAGAGCTGCCCGCAATCCTCACCGAGAAGCGTGCTTGACACTCCAGGCATGATATGCTTATCCCGTGAGCAGTAGGCACGTTGCTCACATGTCCGCGTGCGAGGGCATGACAAGAGTCAGACGCAATGCACGAATTTTGAGCCGCTGAAAATCGTGGCTCGATTCGTTGTGCCCGAATCCTGTGAAGGATCAGCGTCTGATGTCTATCGAAACACCACAGCGAGCGCGAGCCCGCCTCGGGGCCCTTTCCCGGTTCGCCGCTTCTGACACCGCCCGGCTCTCCACTGCCCGGCGTGACCTCGTGGCCGCCAATCTTAAGGCCACCATCCTCCAAGCCACTACCGGCGACTACTCCATCACCGCTGCCCAGCGTGATGAGCTGGTCCGCATCCTGTGGGCCAACACCTCACCCCTCAACGAGGGGGTGGCCGCATGAGCAACGTCATCCGCGGGAAGTTCGGCACACCGGACCTCGAGGCGTACGTGGCCGAGATCGTGTCCGCCGCTCCCCCGCTCAACGACGCACAGAAGGCCACGCTCGCAGGTCTCCTGCGCCCCGTGGAGACCCGTGGGGGTGCTGCAGCATGACGGCAAAGAAGAACCCCCAGGCGGGCGACCTGGGGGCCTCGAAGAACGATCTTCCGAACCACCACCAGTCTACCCGCGATCACCTTTACGCGCTCGCGATTCACGGCTTCCACCTGTTGCCGTTGATCCCGGGTGAGAAGCGGCCGGCGATCACGGACTGGGAGAAGCGGGCCACCGTGGACCCCGCCCAGCTCGACCGGTGGCCGAAGGGTGCCGGCGTGGGTATCGCGTGCGGCCGCTCCGGGCTGGTGGTGATCGACTGTGATTCCCATGGTTCCACCCCTCCGCCTGAGTGGGACCGGCCCGGGATCCGTGACGGGGTGGACGTGTTCGCGGACCTCTGGTCCCGCCACTCCCCCAACGTGTCCATGTTCGACACGTTCACTGTGACCACACCGAGCGGAGGGCTGCACCTGTACTTCCGCGCCCCGGTTGGCTCACGGATCCGAAACCGCACCGGAGTGGAATGGCAGGTCGATGTCCGCGCCCACGGTGGCTACGCCTGCGGGCCCGGAACCAACCTCAAGCAAGGCACCTACACGCCAGCAGGAGACCCTGGGAAGCTCCTACCCCTCCCCCAGTGGCTTCACGACATGCTGGCCCCGCAGGAGCCCGCACAGCG
Source organism: Kocuria sp. UBA5001 (assembly GCF_002398425.1). Classification (NCBI taxonomy): domain Bacteria; kingdom Bacillati; phylum Actinomycetota; class Actinomycetes; order Micrococcales; family Micrococcaceae; genus Kocuria; species Kocuria sp. UBA5001. The sequence goes on along the minus strand of NZ_DGYR01000007.1, from coordinate 1,438 downwards.
CCGCCCCATGCCCGTGGCCCCTCCCACACGTTCGCAGGCGGACCGTCGTGTGGCCGGGTTGCTCCGCACTGTGGCCACCGCTCCCGAGGGGCAGCGGAACAGCACTCTGAATTGGGCGGCGTGGCAGCTAGCCCAAGACGGGCTGCTGACACAGGAGTACGCCGCCGCTCTGCTCCACGCCGCCGAAACAGCCGGTCTTCCCCAGGCCGAAGCCGTCAAGACCATCCGATCCGCAGCCGACCCAAGAGGCTCCCAGACCCGAGGGGGCGCCGCAGCATGACCAACCCATTCGCAGATCTCCCCGCGAGCGCCGAGTTCGCAGAAGAAGCCGTGGAGCACCACGACGAGCGCTACGTCAGCGGCGGCGCGTTCATCTTCGACCAGCCCGACGAGATCCCCGCCCGCTGGGGTGACGGTGAACAGATCCTCTGGGCCAAGGGCGAAGCGCTCATGCTCTGCGGTCCCCCAGGAGTCGGCAAGACCACCCTCACAGGGCAAGTCGTACGCGGGCTACTGGGGTTGCAGGACAACGTCCTGGGCTACACCGTGGCCCCCGCAGGGAAGGTCCTGTACCTCGCCATGGACCGGCCCCGGCAGATCGCCCGGTCCCTGGGGCGGCACTTCCTGGCGGCGGACCGCGAGCGCGTGGACGAGCGCCTGACCATCTGGCCCGGCCCTCCCCCGCATGACCTCGCCCAGAAGACAGAGATCCTGCTCGAGTTGGCGCAACTAGCTGGCGCCGACGTGGTGGTCGTGGACTCCCTCAAGGATGCCGCGGTGGGGCTCTCCGATGATGCTGTGGGCTCCGGATACAACCGGGCACGGCAGACTGCGCTCGCGGGCGGTGTGGACATCATCGAGCTGCACCACCAGCGGAAAGCGACCTCGCAGGGTGGGAAGCAGGACAAGCTCTCGGACGTGTACGGGTCCACCTGGCTCACCTCCGGCGCGGGTTCCGTGATCGGGCTGTGGGGTGAAGCTGGGGACCCGGTCGTGCAGTTCACCCAGCTCAAGCCCGTGATGGAAGAGGTTGGCCCGTTCCAAGTCCTCCACGACCACCAGGTCGGTATCTCCACCGTCCAGGGAGAAGTGGACCTGGTGGAACTGGCCCGCGCCCGGGGCGGGCTCACGGTGACCATGGCAGCCGAAGCGATCCACGGGGACGAGATCAGTCAGGCGCAGCGCGAGAAGGTCCGCCGGCGCATCAAGACACTTACCCGGCAGGGGCTGCTGGTGGAAACCCACATCACGGATGACCGCAACCGTGATGTCTCGAGGTGGACCGCACCCCGGACCCCGATCAACACCGATCCAACCCTCCACACGGGCGGTGAATCGTGACCACACGCACCACACGGGCCACCACACGGGTGTGTGTCCGCTCAGGGACCACACGCGGACCCACGCACCACACGTTCGGGACTGATGCACGAGTAGG